>NZ_PIRR01000067.1:0-6157 GCF_003048555.1 Campylobacter concisus
ATTTTAAGATTATGCCTGATAATATTTGTTCTTGAAATGAATTTAGCAATTTCTCGTCTTTGCATTATTTAAATTCATTTTTCTCCCGACAATATTTAGTGCTAGGAAGTGGTTAGCCTAGCACTTTTTTTATTCTGCAAAATTTATTAGCGTTGGTCGTACTATCTTCGTATAATCTTTTGTATTTAAAATGATCGATCTATCAAGTAGTCCAGCATTAAATGCGATCTCATCGTTTCTTTGTAGCAACCTTTCATCAACTACGATGTGTAAATTTTTATGAAAGCTAAACGGTGGCACCGAACCAAAAACACAATCTGTCAATGCCAAAACTTCATCTGGACTAGCTAGGCTTGCTCTTTTGCCGTCAAATTTTTGTGTCAAGCTATCAAGATTTGCTTGCATATCGGCTGGCAAAATAGCCAAAATATAAATTTTACTAGCCTTCATCGCTGGCTTTTCATCACTTAGCAAATAATCATTTAGCACATTTTCATCTTTAAAAATTTGCCTAATTTTTTCCTCATCTACCCCTTTTATAGAGCAAGCTAGAGCCTTTGCGCCTTGACTCATCTTTGTTCCTCTAAGTTTTGCCACCTCTTCTGAAGTGGTCGCACTCTCATGATTTAGAACTTTAAATTTGGCTTCATTCTTGCTAAGAAGCTCATATATCTTATTAAAAATTTGCTCAGACACAGCTCTTTCCTTTAGATAAATTTTAGTTAAAATTATACCGCTAAAACTTATAAAAGGCAGGAAAATGCAGATAAATTTAGACGACATAAAGATCGAGCCAAGTTGGAAAGAGGTGCTAAAAGATGAGTTTTTGAGTGAAAATTTCGCACATATCAAAGAAAATTTCTTAAAAGCAAAGAGTGCTGGCACCGTCTATCCACCAAGTACGCTTATATTTAATGCATTTAATCTAACGCCTTTTCACTCTGTCAAGGTCGTCATCCTAGGTCAAGATCCATACCACGGCGCAAATCAAGCCATGGGATTAAGCTTTTCAGTGCCTAGTGGTGTGAAAGTCCCGCCAAGTCTTGTGAATATTTATAAAGAAATTTACGCCGATCTTGGCATAAAAGAGCCAAATAGCGGCGATCTCACAAAATGGGCAAAACAAGGCGTACTTCTATTAAACTCAACTCTTAGCGTTAGCGCTGGAGTGGCAAATTCCCACGCAAGCTTTGGCTGGCAGGGCTTTACTGACGCAGTTATAAGAAAGATAAGTGAAAATTTACAAAACGTAGTTTTCATGCTTTGGGGCAACCCAGCTAGAGCCAAAGCACCGCTCATTGACGCCAGCAAGCACCTCATCTTAGAAGCAGCACATCCAAGCCCACTGGCTCGTGGCGCATTTTTTGGCTGCCGTCATTTCTCAAAGGCAAATATCTACCTAGCAAATCACGGTAAAACGCCAATAGACTGGGATCTAAACGTAAAAATTTGATCTATTTTTTTAGATCATTTAAAAGTTTGCTTGTCTCTTCAAGCTTTCTTTTGCAAAATTTCTCATCTTTGTTTTGCAAAATTATGGCTTCTTGGCCGCTTTGTCTTTGTTTAAACTCATCAAATTTAAGCTCAAAAAGCCTTAACGCCTTTTCATCGTTTGCGAGTCGTTTGCTCTCTTTGACATAAAGCTCGTCAAGATAGAGCCTACTTTGCTTGATATATTCATTGCAAACATCGTTTGCATGGACTAAATTTACACCCAGCAAAAGGGCAAAGATAGCTATTTTTTTCATGTTTTTCCTTGAAATTTTTGCGTTATACTAGCCTTTAAGCACTTAAATTTTAAAATGCTCTTTCAAAAAAAGGATAAAAAATGAGACGAAAAGATAGAGAGCTGAGCTGTGAAGATGGCCTAGAAATCATAGATGAATGCGAATATGCGGTAATTTCATGCGTGGATGATGAGGGAGAAATTTTTAGCGTACCGATCTCGCCTGTTAGAGTTGGTGAAAGCATTTTTATACACGGAGCTACCGCTGGCTGTAAAGCAAAACTGCTTCAAAATGGACGAAAAGTGGAATTTGTCTGCGTTAGTTTTAACAAGGTCCCGCATTTAAGCGAAAGTGAGCTAGATGCGATAAAAGATGATGGCAAGGCACTTGGAGGCAAGGTTTTTACGACTGAGTATAAAAGTGCTATCGCAAAAACTAGAGTTTACGAGATCACAGACGAAGCTAAAAAATATGAAATTTTAAAAATTCTCAGCCTAAAATATACAGCTTATGCGATGAACACCTTTGAAACAGCGGCTCAGTATGGGCTTGGCATCATAAAAATTTACGAGCTAAAGATAGAGAGCCTTAGTGCTAAGGCTAAAATTTTACCAAAACCAACAAAGGAATAAATTTGAGCTCACTTGCACTGATGTTTAGACCAAAAAGCTTAGATGAAATTTGCGGACAAAAGGCGGTTAAAGCGGCATTTTTAAAATTTATAGCCTCTAGCAAAATCCCACACTCCATCTTTTATGGTCCAGCAGGCTGTGGCAAGACGAGCTTTGCAAGGGCGGTGGCAAGTGGTGCAAACTACGACTTTTACGAGTTTGATGGCGGAAATTTAAAGATAGATGACTTTCGCAAAATTTTAAAAAACTATGAAAATGCCCTAAATAAACCGCTATTTTTTATAGATGAGATCCACCGCCTAAGCAAAACCCAACAAGAAGCACTGCTAATCCCTATGGAAAACTACAAAGCCCTAGTCATCGGCGCTAGTACGGAAAATCCCTTTTTCACGCTAAGCTCAGGCATAAGAAGCCGCTCGATGCTCTTTGAGTTTAGACCGCTTAGCAGTGGCGACTTTGAGGAGTTACTTGGCAAGATAAGAGAGCAAATTTCATTTAGCATAGACGAGGAGGCAAAGGAATATCTCTTTAAAAGTAGTGGCGGCGACGCAAGAGCTATGCTAAATTTACTAGAATTTGCCGTCACACTTGATGAAAATGTGAGCCTGGAAAATTTAAAAACACTGCGCCAAAACGCCCTAAAAGAGGGGGCAAAAGAGGATGACACGCACTACGAGCTAGCAAGCGCTTTTATAAAAAGTATGCGTGGAAGCGACGAAAATGCCGTCATATACTACCTAGCAAGACTCATCGATGCTGGTGAAAGCGCAGACTTTATCGCTAGAAGGATGGCGATATTTGCCAGCGAAGACATCGGCAATGCAAATCCAAATGCACTAAATTTAGCCGCCAGCACACTAAGTGCGGTAAAAGAGATAGGCTTTCCAGAGGCTAGGATAATACTAGCTCAGTGCGCCGTCTATCTAGCCAGCTCACCAAAGTCAAACTCGAGCTACAACGCGATAAATGCTGCCCTAAGATACGTGCAGACAGAAGAAATTTTAAAGATCCCGCCATATCTAAAAAATCACACAAAAGAGAGCAAAGACTACCTTTATCCGCATGATTTTGGCGGCTGGGTCGATCAAAAATACCTAGAAAAACCGCTCGTTTTTTACAAAAGCAAGGGCATAGGCTTTGAAAAAACGCTAAATGAGTGGCTAGAGAAAATAAAATCCAAGGGCTAAATTTTGGGCTTTACTCTGTCAATTTGAAAGGGCTGTTTTAAATTTAAAGATAGAATACGTGCCTTGGGGTAGATTAACGACGGCTTATAGCAGAGCAAGCGGATTTTCAGAAATTTTTAAACGGCTTTGGGCGGCGATTGGCGAGAAAATTTGACGCAAAGTTTGGCTACCAGCAAGTCAAACAGCGGACAAAATATGGCAAATCAGCAAATAACAATGAAGTAAAATTTAGCGTCAAAGCCTTTTAAACGCCTTTGATAAAATTTTTAGCAAACCAATAGCCAAATACGTTTTATCAAGTTATATCCACGCAATAAAGATTGCGAATTTCTCACAAAAGCCATCTAAAACACGCTTACCATGAATAAGCCAAAACTAGCACGAAATTTTAAGCCAAGCTAAAAAATTTTTCTTATTTATTCTAATTTTATATTTTTTTAAATATACTCGCTCTCTAAACTACACCAATGAAAGTCAAGAAAATGCCTACAAATTTTGCTGAAATTTTAAATAATTGTGTTGAAAGTATAAATTCATTTCTTTGGGGTCCATACTTCCTTATCGCCCTACTTTGCGGCACTGGACTATTTTTTACTATTAGGCTTGGGTTTGTTCAAATTTTTAAGTTTAAAATGGGTCTAAGAGAACTTTTTGGAAATTTCTCACTTCACGGCGAAGCTGCTGGCAAGGCCGGTATGAGCCAGTTTCAAGCAGTTGCAACCGCAATCGCCGCACAAGTTGGCACTGGCAATCTAGTAGGTGCGACAACAGCTCTTATCATGGGCGGTCCTGGAGCGATATTTTGGATGTGGTGCGCTGCATTTTTAGGCATGGCCACAAATTTTGCTGAAATTTGCCTAGCTCAAATTTACCGCACAAAAGATGATAGCGGGCACACGATAGGCGGTCCGGCATTTTATATAAGTCGTGGATTAAAGGGAAAATGGGCAAAAATTTTAGCTGGATTTTTCGCTATCGCTATCATCATCGCACTTGGCTTTATCGGCAATATGGTGCAAGCAAACTCGATCTCAGACGGCTTTAAAGGTGCCTTTGGCATACCTCAGTGGATAACTGGAGCTTTTTTAGCAATCGTCTGCGCAGTCATCTTTATAGGTGGCGTAAAGGCGATCGCAAGAGTAGCTGAAAAGATCGTGCCTTTGATGGCTTTACTTTATGTAGGCGTTGGACTGATCATTATCGCTTTAAATTTTCACGAAATTCCAGATGCAGTTTTGCTTATCTATAAAGCAGCATTTGATCCTTCAGCTGCGTGGGGTGGAGCAACTGGAGCTAGCATAGCAGCTGCGATGAGATACGGCATAGCAAGGGGTCTTTTTAGCAACGAAGCTGGCATGGGCTCAACTCCACACGCGCACGCCGCAGCTAATGTCAAACACCCGGTCGATCAAGCAGTACTTGGTATAATGAGCGTATTTGTAGATACTTTTATCGTTTTAAATATAACCGTTTTTGTAGTACTTACCGCAAATGTCATCAGCTTTGAAAACGGCAAGGCAGTCTTTACAGGTATCACCTTGGTGCAAGAGGCCTTTTCGTCGCACATATTTGGCAAAACTGGCGGTTATAGCTTTGTAGCGATATGCCTATTTTTCTTCGCATTTACGACCATACTTGGATGGTACTACTTTGCTGAGATCAATGTGCGCTACCTTTTTGGCGCAAAGGCGGTCAGGGCGTTTCAAATTTTGGTAGTCGTTTTTGTCTTTTTGGGAAGCTTGCAAAAGGTTGATTTTGTCTGGAGTCTAGCAGATATGTTCAATGGCTTGATGGTCGTACCAAATTTAATTGCCATCATCATTTTAAGCCCTATCGTGGCAAAGCTTTTAAAAGATCACGATGCTGGCAAAGAGTATGATGTGAAAGATTATTTGAAATAAATCTTTACCGCATCTTTATAAAATTTACTAATAATTATTTTTTAAATCCCTTGTTTAGGATGTTTTGTTAGAAGTGGTGGCCCCGAATGGACTCGAACCATCGACCACTACCATGTCAAGGTAGTGCTCTACCAACTGAGCTACGGGACCAAAGATTTGGGATTATATTTTATTTTCTATTTTATTTAGCTTAATTCTTTAGTAATTAAATTTATTTATAAGTAGTAAATGTAATGAATAAATTTAGAATTAGCTGACGCTTGCTTCGCAGTTATCGGTAAAGACGAAAACTACCTAAGTCAATATCTGCAACTCACAAGTTATCATAAAGACTCCTTGATAGCGATAAAGAGCCAAAACGTGCAAGCTGCCACTATGATGCAGGACATAGCACTAGCTTTGGAAATTACCTTGAATACTGGAAGCCAATATATAAAAATTTATGAAAATAAGATGTTGGAGCAAAAGATTGATACTAAGAAAAAAATTTTGAGAGATGATTATAACCCTACAAAAGAGGAAGATGAATTTTTAAAGCAAAAGGCTGATAGGAATAATACATAGTTAGCGGGGCGGAGTTTAAACTTTCCAGTAAATCAGGTAAGTACTTTAATCTTGCCTAATTTTATCTCTTACGTAAAGCTTTTTAATACAAATTTTATTATAAAGATATAGATAAATCTAAATTGGCAAAATTTATAGAAATACTA
>NZ_PIRR01000068.1:0-6024 GCF_003048555.1 Campylobacter concisus
ATACAAATATATAAAAAAGCTTGTATTTTACCTTTTAACATATCCATGTAAGTATTATATGCTTTTAAATTATCTTTTCAAAATAAAAGTTATATTTGATTTTTCGAAAACTTACACACATTTAAAAGTAAGTTTTCGAAAATTAGAAGTTTTATAAGATTGTAGATTTTAAGCCAAAAGCTCTTTTGCGATCATACTTATGCGTTTTGCTTCAGCACTTGCTCCGATCTCATCTTTTGCCATTTTCATTACAGCGCCTAAATTTTTGCCAGCTCTTTCAATAATCTTTTTTATTTTCTCTTTAAGCTCTTCATCACTTAGTTGTGCTGGCAAATATGCCTTAATAAGCTCAATCTCGCCCTGCTCTTTTTTAGCCAAATCCTCCCTAGCGCCTTTTATATAAAGCTCAACCGAGTCAGCCCTCTTTTTGATCTCTTTTTGAAGTAGTGGAAGCACGACCTCGTCGGTCATCTCGATCCTTTGATCTACTTCAACTTGCTTAAGTGCTGCATTTAGCGTCCTTAAAGTATCTCTTTTAAACTCATCTTTTGCCTTCATGGCCTCTTTTATGTCGGCTAAAATTTGCTCTCTTATGCTCATTTTCTCTCCTTTAAATTTTTGAAATATTAACTAAAAATTTGTGATAATTTCTTGAAATTTTCCTTGCAGATATGCCGCCCCAACACCCTCTCTAAGCCCATCGTCAATAACTAAAAATTTTGCTTCTTGCCCACTTAAAAGCTCCTCTAAAAGCAAGGCTCCGGCGATGAGAGGATACTTTCTGTTTCTTCCAACCGCTGTGTCAGCGCTCTTATCGTCCATCTTTAAAAGCTCATTTACAAACCAGGCAAGATCATCATCTCTAAGCTCAAATCCGTTTACTTTTTTTGGATCATAGTTCTCGTAGTTAAGCCCAAGTCGTAGCGCTGCGATAGTAGTTGGTACGCCAGAAGTCAGCACGATAAATTTATTTTTTAAGCTATTTAAAAATTCTCTTGCATCTTTTGTATAAATTTTTGCATTTTCTTGCATTAAATCAAGCGTTTTAAATTTCTCAAAAAATGTAATAATGCCAAATTTAAAACTCATAAAATTTCCATCTTCACCGATCTCTGAGCTTGCTCCACCGATGTCAATGATACTAAAATTTTCATTTATTCCAAGCTTTTTAAAAGCATTTTGAACACCCAAAAATGTAAGTTTTGCTTCTGCTTTGCCACTGATGATATGAAAATTTATGCCAAATTTTTCTCTTATCTCGCTAAAAATTTTTCCGCTATTTGATGCCACCCTAAAAGCCTCAGTCGCGACTGCTGCGCATTTAAATTTATCAAAGTCAAATTTATTTTTAGCCTCTGTTATCGCTTCAAAGAGCCTATTTTTAGACTCATCTGCTATCTTGCCACTTTCATTTAGTCCTCTAGCAGCTCCTACTATCTTTTCATAAATTTGCTCATTACTAAAGCCATTTTGCTCTTTTTTAACAAGCGCTACGCGAAATGTGTTTGAGCCAAGATCGATCGCTATAACCAAAATTTATCCTTAAAATTTTTGCAGATTCTAACATATGATAATTTAGTATCATTTAAAGTTGAAAAATTCTAAAAACTTTAATATTTTTCAAGATATAATCCCTATCAAAAACCTTATAAGGGGGCTTGATTGCTTCGAGATAACTTATTGGCATTTGTTATTTTTGCAATTTGTAGCGTTGGATTTTTCGTTTGGGGCTATCAATACATCCCGACAAATAACTACTTTTTATTCTTGATCGCTGGCATGTTTGGTCTTTTTATGGCCTTTAATATCGGTGGAAATGACGTTGCAAACAGCTTTGGCACAAGCGTCGGCGCAAAAACACTCACACTAAAACAAGCTCTTGTAATCGCCGCCATTTTTGAGCTTAGCGGCGCGATATTTGCAGGATCTGAGGTTACAAATACGATTAGAAACGAGATCGTGAAATTTCCAAGCGATCTAAATCCGATGAAATTTGTCATCATTATGATCTCAGCCCTTCTTAGCTCAGGTCTTTGGCTATTTTACGCGTCCAAAAAAGGTCTGCCAGTCTCGACCACTCACTCGATAGTTGGTGGCATAGTTGGAGCAGGACTTGCTATGGGTTTTATGATAAAAGATCCCGAGCCATTTAGTATGGTTTCATGGAGTGAGATCGGTAGAATTGCCGTAAGTTGGGTCATTTCGCCACTGCTTGGCGGCGTGATGTCTTACGTTATATTTGGCTACGTAAAAAGCAAGATTATAGAACCAACACATGAACTTAAAATGAATCTAAAAGCGTTAAAAGCTGAGAGAAAAGCCTACAAAGAAAGCTTTATAAAAGCACTCAAAACAAAGCCAGCTGAGGAGCAGATAGCCACTCTTTCAAAGATCGCAGTTATCGATGAGGATGAGATCGAAACCACTGAATATAGCGAATACCGCTCAAAAATTCGCATGATGAAAGATAGCGAAAAAGAGATAGATACTTTTAAAGCGATGAAAAAGCACATCCCAATCATCGCTGGATTTGCCGCAATGGTCATCTCATCAATGATGCTTTTTAAAGGGCTTGAGCATATAAATTTAGCCTTTAGCATCATCCAAACAGTCTGGATCATCTTCGTCATCGGAGCTCTAGCATATCTTGCAAGCCTTGCTATCATAAATGTCATGAGCAAAAACGATAGCGAAAAAAGCATCAATAGAATTTTCTCATGGTTTCAAATTTTTACCGCTTCATCTTTTGCATTTTCACACGGCGCAAACGACATTGCAAACGCAGTTGGACCATTTGCCGCTGTGCTTGATGTGCTAAAGACTGGCTCTATAAACGAAAGCTCGCCGATACCTAGCATCGCAATGGTAACATTTGGCATCTCACTTGTCGTCGGACTTTGGTTTTTAGGCAAAGAGGTCATCACCACCATCGGCTCAAAACTAGCTGAAATTTTACCGACAACTGGCTTTAGTGCCGAGCTTGCCTCAAGTATCGTCATACTTCTAGCCACAAAACTTGGCATACCAGTTAGCTCGACGCATATCCTAATAGGTGCAGTTTTGGGCATTGGCATCGTAAATAAAAATGCAAACTGGAAAATGGTAAGACCAATCATTCTTGCTTGGCTCATCACGCTTCCAGCAGCTGCTATCTCATCAGCTATATTTTATTTTGCCCTTGCTAAATTTTTAGGCGTTTAGTCATATTTTTAAATAGCTAAACCGCCCTATTTTTTTAGATATTTTTTGTATAAAATTGGCAAGTCAAGTTCAACCTGCCAAGTAAATTTGAAGTTATTTTTTCTTAATGATGATCTTCTCACCATCGCTATCAATGGTGATCTCATCGCCACTTTCAAGCTCATCTTTTAAGATCATATCAGCGATCTTATCTTCAACTAGCTCATAAAGCGCTCTTCTAAGAGGTCTTGCGCCATAAACTATGTCAAAGCCAGCTTTTGCGATAAATTTCTTAGCCTCTTCGCTCAGAATTGCCTTGATACCACGGCTATGGAGAGTCTTTTCAAGCTCTTTAAACATGATCTCAACGATAGAGATTAGACCTTGCTCATTTAGAGGATTAAAGATGATAGTATCATCAAGCCTGTTTAAAAACTCAGGTTTAAAGTAGTTTTTAAGCTCGTTTTTAATAGCCACATCACGATCTTCGCCCTTTAGCTCCATGATGAAATTTGAAGCAATGTTTGAAGTTAAAATAATGATAGTGTTTTTAAAATCAACCGTTACGCCCTTATTATCAGTCGCACGTCCGTCATCTAAAATCCCCAAAAGTATGTTAAATACATCTTTGTGAGCCTTTTCAACCTCGTCAAAAAGTATGACCGAATAAGGTCTTCTGCGAACCGCTTCTGTTAGCTGACCGCCCTCATCGTAGCCTACATATCCTGGAGGTGCACCAAGAAGCCTGCTCACGCTATGTTTTTCCATATATTCGCTCATATCAAAGCGAATAAGCGCCTTCTCATCGTCAAATAAAAATTTAGCCAAAGCTTTAGCTGACTGAGTTTTACCAACACCTGTTGGACCAAGAAATAAAAATGAACCAATAGGCCTTTGACCTTCATTTAGCCCTGCTTTGTTTCTCTTAACAGCACGCGCAAGTGCGTGTAATGCGTCATCTTGACCGACAACGCTCTCTCTTAGATGCTCTTCGATGCGCAGATATTTCTCTTTTTCGCTTGTTAGCATCTTTTTAACTGAAATTCCAGTCCATTTGCTCAAAATTTCAGCTACAAGCTCTTCATCGACTTGATTTTTAAGAAGCACGCCCTCTTTTTTCATGCTCTCCCATTTTTCTTCAAGCTCGTGTTTGTGCTTTTTAGCGTCAGCTATCTTGCCGTATTCTATCTCGGCAGCTTTTTGAAGATCGCCATTTCTTTTTGCTATTTCAGCTTGTGATTTTAAGCTATCTATCTCTTTTGTTGCTTTTGAAATTCCGCCAAAAACGGCCTTTTCATTTTCAAATTTAGTATCAAGCGCTAGCTTTTTCTCGTTTAGGTCAGCTATCTCTTTTTCGATCTCGCCAAGTCTTTCTTTATTTTTATCCGCATCCTCCATCTTTAGAGCTTCTTTTTCTACTTGAAGCGTTACGATCTCGCGTTTTATCTTTGAAAGCTCATATGGCTCGCTCTCTATTTGCATCTTAAGCTCAGCTGCTGCCTCATCTATAAGGTCGATCGCTTTATCTGGCAAGAAGCGGTTTGCGATGTAGCGGTCACTTAACCTTGCTGCGGCAACTAGCGCACTATCTGTTATCGTGATGCCGTGATGAACTTCAAGACGCTCTTTTATACCACGTAAAATTTGAAGTGCCTCATTTACGCTTGGCTCTTTAACGTCTATCGGCTGGAAGCGTCTTTGAAGTGCTGCATCTTTTTCAAAGTATTTTCTATACTCTTTCAATGTCGTCGCACCAACAGCGTGAAGCTCGCCACGTGCAAGAGCTGGTTTTAGAATATTTGCAGCATCCATACCACCCTCGCTCGCACCAGCTCCAACTATGGTGTGAATCTCATCTATAAAAAGTATGATGTTACCAGCTTTTTTCACCTCGTCGATGACAGCTTTTAGCCTATCTTCAAACTCACCTCTATACTTTGCACCAGCCACAACCGCACTCATATCAAGCGCGATGACACGCTTGTTTGCAAGACTTGTTGGCACGTCGCGAGCCACTATCTTTTGAGCTAGCCCCTCAACGATGGCTGTTTTACCAACGCCTGGTTCACCGAGCAAGATAGGGTTGTTTTTGCTCTTTCTTATTAAAATTTGCATCATTCTAGTGATCTCTTCATCACGGCCGATGACTGGATCAAGCTCTTTATTTAGCGCTTTTTGCGTCAGATCGATACCAAATTTCTCTAAGCTATCAAGAGTATCATCGCCAGTTTGGCTATCTATCTTTTTACCGCCTCTTATGCTTTCAAGATTCTTTTTGATCTCTAAGATGTCGCAAAATTTGCTTAAAATTTGTTTGATCTCACTAAGCTCAAGAGATGAGATGATCCATGTATCAACAGCTATGTAGCTATCTCCCATACTTACCATCAACGCTTTTGCATTTTCAAGAGAATTTATAAGCTCTCTTGAAACTGAAACGTTATCTTTTGTGACATTTGAGCTACTTGGAAGTGAAGAAATTTTACTTTTTACTTCAAGTTCGACAGCATCTTTACTTACATTCATTTTATTAAACACTTGGTTTAAAATAGAATTGCTATCTGCAAGTAAAGCCCAAAAGACGTGAAGTGGCACAACTTGTGGATTTTTAGAAAATATCGCTAAACTAATACCTTTTTCAAGAGTTTCTTGCATCTGAGCTGTTAAATTTTCTGTTATATCAGCCATTAAATCTCCTTGGATTATTTTATATGGTTGCCATTATATAACTTTAGTCTTATATTGTCAAGTATTTTTATAATGCTTGTCACTCTTTTTATTTAATTGCTGAAATTTACCGTTATAAATTTGTATCAAATACTATCCAAAGGCAAAAATATAAGC
>NZ_PIRR01000069.1:0-5928 GCF_003048555.1 Campylobacter concisus
CGATAAAAATAACTTAATAAATTCAAATGAAAAAGAGTTTTTTCTAAAATTTATAGATAAATTTGAAGAGTTAAAAGCCAAAAGCGACTTCGTCATAGTTCTTGGATGTGAAAGCTTTAGTGTCTTTGGTAAAAGCGAGCTAAATTTAAAGCTAGCTAGAAATTTAAACGCTCCAGTTTTTGATGAAAACGCAAGCGAGCTAAGGGCACTAAATCCAAACTCAAAGCTTCTAATCACCGATAAAATCGATGAAATTTTAAACTATCAAGCCCAGATCGTTACTCCTTTTAAATTTCAAAGCCTGCTTTTAAAAAGAGCTAAAATGGCAAACAAGACCGTCGTTTTACCAGAAAGCGATGATGAGAGGATCTTAAAAGCTGCTCACATCATACTAGAAAAAGATGCGGCAAATATCATTTTGCTAGGAATTGAAGATGAGATTTTAAAAAAAGCGGCCGCTTTGGGACTAAATTTAAGTAAAGTCAAAGTGATCGATCCAGCACAAAATGAGCTGACAGACGAATTTGCAAAGAAAATTTATGAGCTAAGAAAGCACAAAGGCGTGGATGAAGTCAAGGCAAATACGCTTGCAAAAGATAAAATTTACTTTGCTACGATGCTAATTCACGAAGGCTTGGCCGATGCCTTGGTAAGTGGTGCTACGATGAGCACAGCTGATACGATCCGCCCAGCTTTGCAGATCATAAAAACGAAGCCAAATGTAAGCGTGGTAAGTGGGGCATTTTTTATGGCGCTTGAAGAAGAAATTTTGCTTTTTGCCGACTGTGCCGTCACGCCAAATCCAAGCGCAGATGAGCTAGCTAGCATCACGCTAAGTAGCGCTCAAACGGCAAGTGCCTTTGGCCTTAACCCAAAGATCGCTATGCTGAGCTACTCTACAGCTGAGAGTGGAAGTGGGCCTGATGTGGAATTTATAAAAGAAGCTGCTAAAAAAGCTAGCGAGTTTGATGCAAATTTAAAGATCGCAGCGCCAATTCAGTTTGATGCAGCTATTGAGCCAAGTGTCGCTAGCAAAAAGATGCCAAATTCCGATGTCGCAGGGCATGCAAATGTCTTTATTTTTCCAAATTTAAACTGTGGAAATATCTGTTACAAAGCAGTTCAGCGAAGCGCAAACGCCCTAGCCGTAGGTCCGATACTTCAAGGATTAAAAAAGCCGGTTAATGACCTAAGCCGCGGTTGCCTCGTTGAAGACGTGGTAAATACTATCTTAATCAGTGCCATACAAGCAGGAGAATAATATGAGAATTTTGGTTTTAAACTCGGGTAGTAGCTCAATAAAATTTCAACTTTTTGCAATGGATACCAAAACCAGTCTAGCAAGCGGTCTAGTCGAGCAAATCGGTAGCTCCAGCTCAAGAGCGGTACTAAAAGCGAATGGTGAAACCTACGAGATAAAACGCTTCATAAAAGACCACCATGACGGACTTGAGGCGATGAACGAGCTCTTTGTCACTTCACACACCTTGCACGATCTAAGCGAGCTTGATGGTATCGGACACAGGATAGTTCACGGCGGCGAGAGCTTTTTTAGCTCGATGATCGTTGATGAGAGCGTCATCAAAAAGATCGAGGAGATAAGTCCACTTGCCCCTCTTCATAACCCAGGGCACCTTGCTGGCATTAAAAACGCAATGAAAGAGAGCAAAAATGTGCCTCACGTGGTCGTTTTTGACACGGTATTTCATCAAAGCATGCCAGAGTACGCCTACCGCTACGCTCTACCTTATGACGTTTGCAAGACTCATCATATCAGAAAATACGGCTTTCACGGCACATCGCATAGATACGTCTGCAAGCAAGCGGCCAAAATGCTTGGCATAGAATTTGATAAATTTAACGCTATCTCACTTCATCTAGGTAACGGCGCCTCAGCCTGTGCAGTACAAAATGGCAAAAGTATCGATACCTCAATGGGGCTTAGCCCACTTGAAGGACTCATAATGGGTACAAGAAGCGGCGATATGGACCCAGCTGTGGTCATTTACTTGCTAAATATCGGCGTTTTAAAGTGGAACGAGATCGATAACTTTTTAAACAAAAAAAGCGGACTTTTTGGAATTTGTGGCTCAAGTGACATGAGAGAGGTTGTGGCTAAAATGCAAAACGATGAGCGAGCTAAGCTTGCTTTTGAGATGTTTTGCTACCGAGTAAAAAAATATATTGGCTCATATTACGCCATTTTAGGACGCGTTGATGCACTTATATTTACCGGCGGTATTGGCGAAAATGCACCAAATACAAGGCAAAAAATTTGTGACGAATTAAAACATCTTGGCATTCACATAAATCACGATCTAAATTTCCAAGACATACGAGGCGAGAGATGCATAGATGGGGATGACGCTAAGATAAAAACACTCATCATCCCAACAAACGAAGAGCTAGAAATCGCAATAGAAACGGCTAGAGTAATAAAAGAGAACAAAGCCAAATAAATAGATGTTTAAAATAAAATGATTAATTTGTGTTTTGCCAAACTCAACATATAAATTTTAAGTCTAGCTTATTTTAAAATAGAATTAGCATTTTTAGGCTACGATATAAAAAGCTTTTGCGATTTTAAGCTCGCAAAAGCTTGCAATCAATTTTTCTTAAAAAATCTCAAAATTTTTGCTTGGAGTTTAAACTGATCTGAAAGCTCCATTATTGGATAAGCTCCGGCGTATTTTTTGCCGCCAGACAGGTCTTTGCTAACGCCTCCACGTGCAGCGATCTGCGCGAAGTCACCCACTTTTACATGACCAGCTGAGCCGCTTTGTCCGCCCATAACGACGTTTCTGCCTAGTACTGTTGAGCCAGCAAGGCCAGTTTGTGAGACGATTAGGCAGCCATTTCCAAGCTCGCAGTTGTGGCCTATTTGAACGAGATTGTCTATCTTTGTGTAGTTTGCGATCACTGTGCTTTCAAAAACACCACGATCTATCGTCGTGCAAGCACCGATCTCGACATAATCGCCTAAAACAACATTGCCATTATGATAAATTTTTACATGCTCGCCAGTTTTTGTATGTGCATAACCAAAGCCATCGCTTCCGATCACACAGTTTGCCAGCAGATGACACTCGTTACCGATGACGCAGTCGTTATAAATGACTACGTTTGGGTGGATGATACAGTTTTTGCCGATAGTCACATTATCGCCCAAAAATGCTCCAGCCATGACTATCGTATTTTCACCAATGCTCACATTTGAGCCTATGTAGACATTTGGCATTATCTTTGCACTCTTGGCGATATTTGATGGCTTTGGCTCACAAAAAAGCGGCTTAGCATAATCTTTACTAAGCAAGGCAAATGCAAGGTGTGGGTTGTCACACACAAGTGCGACCATACCAGCTGGTACCAAGTCTAAAAGCGATTTTGTCACCAAGATGGCTCCAGCGTTTGATGTACTTATAAATTTTGCATTCTTCTCGCCATCGCAGTATGTTAGCTCAGCTTTATTTGCATTTTTTAAAGAATTTAGAGCAAAAATTTCTATATCTTCTCCACTAAAAGTAGCATTTACTTTTGAGGCTATTTCACTTAGTTTCATCATATATCCATTATCACAGATCCGCCACGTACGACATCAACTGGGTTAAATTTCTTTATCGATTTTAAAAAGCTCTCGATCCTACTCGCATCGTCAGCTACCATGACAACGATGTAGTTTTCATTTGTGTTTGTAACGATACCGTTGTACGACTTTAGTATCGCCTCAAGACCGGCAAAATTTTCACCAAGCGGAATTTTCACTAGCGCCATCTCTTTTTCGACGAATTCGCCGCTTTCTATGACTTTATACGTTGGTATGAGCTTGTGAAGCTGTTTTACGATCTGCTCTAAAACTCTCTCGTCACCGCTTGTTACGATACTTAGCCTTGAGAAGTTGCTCTCAGGTATAGGAGCGACAGTTAGCGTGTCGATGTTATAGCCCCTGCCCGCAAAAAGTCCAGAAATTCTAGCCAAAACGCCGTGTTCATTTAAAACTATAACCGAAATCGTTCTTCTGATACTCATTTTTCTTCCTTGCTCTTTAATATCATATTATAAATCGCAGCTCCAGCTGGAACCATAGGAAGCACATCCTCAAAGCGGTCGATCCTAACGTCGATCATCGCTGATTTTTTGC
This sequence comes from Campylobacter concisus, assembly GCF_003048555.1. Lineage (GTDB taxonomy): Bacteria > Campylobacterota > Campylobacteria > Campylobacterales > Campylobacteraceae > Campylobacter_A > Campylobacter_A concisus_AO. Next base: position 4,139 of record NZ_PIRR01000069.1, read on the forward strand.
TATCGATCGCCTCTTTTAAAGCCTTTCTAAACTCATCCTTGCTCTTACAAACAAAGCCAATTCCGCCAAATCCTTCAGCTATCTTTACAAAATCAGGCTGCAAGCTAAGATCAGTCGATGAGTAGCGTTTTTCATAGAAAAATGTTTGCCACTGGCGCACCATACCCAAGAAATTGTTATTTAAAATGATGTTTATAACGGGCATATTTATCTCATGAGCCGTCATCAACTCTTGGATATTCATAAGTATTGAGCCATCGCCTGTAAAATTTATAACAAGATTGTCTGGTTTTGCACATTTTGCGCCGATCGCTGCAGGGAGGCCGTATCCCATTGTACCAAGTCCGCCACTTGTGACAAGCTGTCTTGCTCGGTTAAACGGATAAAACTGTGCCACCCACATTTGATGCTGTCCGACGTCTGTTGAGATTATCGCATCAGCTCCTGCTATCTTCGCGGTCTCTTCGATGACCCATTGTGGCTTTAAGACCTTGTCACTATCTGTGTAGCCAAGTGGATTTAGTTTAGAATATCTATCTAAAATTTCTCTCCAAGGTGCGTAGTTTTCAGGCTTCGCATTGACTTCTTCATAAAGCTCAGTTAGCACGTTTGTAAGATCACCAACTATCGGATAGTGGGCGTTTATGATCTTTGAGATAGAGCTTGGATCGATGTCGATGTGAATTATCTTTGCATGTTTAGCAAACTCGTCCGTCCTGCCGGTGATCCTGTCACAAAATCTAGCTCCAAGCGAGATGAGAAGGTCGCACTCGCTTAAAGCCATATTTGAAGCATAGCTACCATGCATGCCTGCCATGCCTAAATTTAGCTCATCTTTTGCGTCAAGCACACCAAGAGCCATCAGCGTCTCAACCGCTGGAATGCCAGTTTTTTTCATAAATTTACGTATGATCTCGCTTGCATTTGATGTGACCGCACCGCCACCGATGTATAGAAGCGGCCTTTTAGCTTCATTTATCGCAACTGCTGCTTTTTTTATCTGTTTTGAGTTGCCCTTATAGGTCGGTTTGTAACTTGGGATAGAAATTTCTTTTGGATAGACAAAGTCGCCAAGTCTTGATGTGATATTTTTTGGGATATCGATATGAACTGGTCCTGGACGGCCTGATCTTGCGATGTAAAAGGCCTCTTTTATGATACGAGGTAGCTCTTCAACGCTATTAACTAAAAAGTTATGCTTAACACAGGGGCGTGAAATGCCGACCGCATCGATCTCTTGAAAAGCATCTGTACCGATCATAAATGTTGGTACTTGACCGCTTATAAGCACGATTGGAATACTATCACTATAAGCTGTTGCAAGGCCTGTGACAGCATTTGTAAAGCCAGGACCACTTGTCACAAAAGCAACGCCGACTTTACCGCTAACTCTAGCGTATCCATCGGCTGCGTGAACGGCTGCTTGCTCGTGGCGAACCAAAACGTGTTTAAAATAAGTCTGCTTGTATGTTTCGTCGTAGATATTTAAAGCTGCACCGCCAGGATAGCCAAAAACTATCTCAACGCCCTCTTCGTGCAAGGCCTCGCTTATCATCTGTGAACCAGAAATCTGTTTTATCATCACTTTAGCCTTTTGATAAATTTATCGCAGATTATATCCCAAAGCATTTTAAATCCATTTTAACTTTCTAGCGAATTTTAGGTATTGCCTTGATTTTCTTGAAAAATTTTTAACTAATTTAAAAGAATAATACAAAATATTTTACATAAAACTAAACATATTATTTTTAGTAAAATTGATAAATTTAAGTGAGCAAAGACTATAAAAT
>NZ_PIRR01000006.1:0-60165 GCF_003048555.1 Campylobacter concisus
CTATTTTTCTAGGTTATTTATAAAATTTAAATAAATTTTTATTATTAATAAATTTAAAATATAACAATGCTATTTTCATTTTATATATTCTAAGACAAATAAAATCTTCAAGATCAAATAAAAAATTTGTAAGAGATAATCTTATAAAAATTTATTCTAAATAAGCTTTTTTAATCAAAACATTATGTTTATATCAAGTTGTCCTTAAAATATAAGTTTAATCTAAATTCATAAGAGATATAATCTTGATTAAATTTATATTAACTTAGGAGGTTTCATGGATTTTCTCATGAATTTAAGTGAAGGCATGCAGTTTGCTATTCAGCTTCTCATCGTCCTTATCTGTTTGTTCTACGGAGCTAAAAAAGGCGGTATCGCGCTTGGTATGCTAGGTGGTATCGGTCTTATAGTTCTTGTTTTTGGATTTAACATCGAGCCTGGTAAGCCAGCAATTGATGTTATGCTAACTATCCTTGCTGTCGTTGTGGCAAGTGCTACGCTTCAAGCTAGTGGTGGTCTTGATGTTATGCTTCAAATAGCAGAAACCATACTTAGAAAAAATCCAAAATATGTAAGTATCTTGGCTCCTTTTGTAACATGTACACTTACTATTTTATGCGGTACTGGACACGTTGTTTATACCGTGCTTCCTATTGTTTATGATATTGCTATCAAAAATGGTATCCGCCCAGAGCGACCAATGGCAGCAAGCTCAATAGCTTCACAAATGGGCATCATAGCTAGCCCAGTTTCAGTTGCTGTTGTAACTCTTACAAGCTTTCTTATTAATGCTAAAACTCACTTAGCTGGCTTTGATGGATATTTAGATCTTTTAAAGATTACGATTCCATCAACATTTTGCGGTGTTTTGGCGGTAGGAATTTTTAGCTGGTTTAGAGGCAAAGATCTTGATAAAGACGAAGTATTTCAAGCAAAGCTTCAAGATCCTGAGTTTAAAAAATATGTTTATGGCGATAGTGCGACACTTTTAGGCAAAAAGCTTCCTGGCTATCAATGGGCTGCGATGTGGATATTTTTAGGCTCTATCCTTGTAGTTGCACTTCTTGGATATTTTAAAGATCTTCGCCCAAGCTGGACTACTTACAAAGATGCAACAATCGTTCAAGTAATAGCCAACCTCCCAACTGAGCAAAAAGTTTTAAAAACCTTAAAAATAAAAGACGCTAGTATCCAAACAGAGGCGGCTGAGTTAAAAGTAGCAAACGATAAGCTAAATGCCAATCAAAAAGCCCAATCAGTTAAAATCATCGGCAAAGATGCAAATCAAACTCTTACTCGCACAGCTGATGGCGCAGTAACATACATAAATGAAAAAGGTGCAAAAGAAGAATTTCAAGGTGCTTACATCAATATAAGCAACAAACAAGCATCTTCAAAGAGCCTAAGTATGGTTCATGTTATCCAAATTTTCATGCTTTTAACTGGTGCTATCATCTTAATCTTTACACCAACAGATGCTAGCAAGATCGGTAAAAACGAGATATTTAGATCAGGCATGATCGCTCTTGTTGCAGTATTTGGTATCTCTTGGATGGCTGAGACTATGTTTGCAGTGCATACTCCGATGATGAAAGAGGCGTTAGGAAGTATCGTAAAAGAGCACCCTTGGACTTATGCGGTTATGCTTTTGATTATCTCAAAATTTGTAAATTCTCAAGCTGCGGCCTTGGTTGCTTTTGTGCCATTAGCATTAAATATCGATGTTAATCCTGCTATCATTCTAGCTTTTGCGCCAGCTTGCTACGGATACTACATCCTACCAACATATCCAAGCGACCTTGCAGCTATTCAGTTTGATAGAAGCGGTACGACACATATTGGTAAATTTGTTATCAATCACAGCTTTATCATTCCGGGTCTTATTGGTGTTATATCCTCTTGTATATTTGGCTATATTTTTGCAACTGCTTTTGGATATCTATAGTAGATAAATTCTCTTGCTGCTAGTAATTTCTAGTGGCAAGAGTAGAATTTATCAAAGCTTATCTTTAAATTTTTGTTTATTGCTCATATAAACGAAGCTTAGCACTTCGGCTACGGCCCTAAAAAGATGTGCTGGTATCGTATCATCGACTTCACAAATTTTATAAAGCTCTCTTGCGAGTGGTGGATTTTCATAAATTTGCACACCATTTTCAACGGCTATTTTTTTGATTTGCAGTGCTAAAAAATCAACACCTTTTGCAAGTATTATCGGCGCTTCGTCACGACTTTTATCATATCTTATCGCTACGGCGTAGTGAGTAGGGTTTGTGATGACTACGTCAGCTTGTGGGATATTTTGCATCATTCTACGCTTGGCTGCACGCATTTGTGCTTGACGAATTCTGCCCTTCACTTGCGGATCTCCTTCCATTTGCTTATACTCATCTTTTATCTCTTGCTTGCTCATACGAAGGTCTTTAAAGTATTGAAAACGTACGATGAGAAGGTCGATAAGGCCGATCACAAAAAGTATAAAAAGCATGACACTAACAAGAATGATGAGCTTTTCTTTTAGCCAAGTAAGCTGATCAAACATAGAAAAAAAGAGCGTGTGCGGCAGCTCCTTTATAAACTGCAAGAAAAAATAAAATCCAACACCAAAGACGATGCTAACTTTTAGCACGATCTTAATGCTATCTATCACTTTTTTCATCGAGAATAAATTTTTTAGCCCTTTTAGCGGGTTTATCTTGCCAAAATTTGGCATTATAGGCTTTGTGGTAAAGATAAATCCAAACTGCATTACATTTGCGATGACACCAGCGATCGCCACACAGATACAAACCGGAAGTATCATAAGAAGCGACCTTGCAAAGGTATTTACGACGATCATTTTTACAGTTGGCAAGGTAAGTGGCTGACCGATAAATTTTGAGTAATAGATATAAAGTGAGATGATCTGTTCTTTCATAAAATTTAGCATTGCAAGTAATACGCCAATAGCGATGACAAGGGTCACGAACCCAGCCAGGTCCTGACTTTTGGGAACGTTGCCGTCTTTTTTGGCATCTTCTATCTTTTTGGGGGTCGCTTCTTCGGTTTTTTCCTGATCTTCGCCTGCCATCTTTATCCTAAGCTTGCTTAAATTTGGGGCGATTATAGCCAAAATGCGGTTAAACTATCCGCTAAAGCCACTTTTTGCACGTGGAAAATTAGGTGTTTTTGGCTAAAATTAGCAAAAATAAGGAAACACAAAATGTCATTTTTAGAAGGCTTGCCTAATATTTTCAAAACCAAAAAACTACCAAAAAGCGATGAAGAGCTACTTTTAGACGAGTATGCAAGCATTTACGACCAAATAAAAGAGAAAAATTTAAACGAATACGACTTTTTATGTGAGCTCATACGATTACTCTCTTTTTCAAGAGCTAGATGCTACGACATTTACCTTGAAAAGTGCCTAGCTGAGGGTGACGCCGAGGGGCTAAATGATCTCATTTTTCAATACGCTAAGCTAAATTTACTCCCAGGCTGCAGCGGTGGATACGATCAGTGCGAGAGGCTCTTTCAAAATGAAATTCCCAAGCCAAAACTTTATTTTACTTTTCCGCCTGAGCTTGAACTGATAAATGTGATCTTAAGTGCGCCAGTAGCTAAAACTCTGATATATCAGCCATATTTGCCAAATGACAAAACATTTTTTCTGGATCACGATGCGATGATTAAAAATTTAGCCGACGAGATCATAAAATCAGGGGCATTAAAGTAGAATTTATAAACTTTTGGCTAACATTCACACCTTACAACCAATAAAGCTCCATAAATCTTTATGCAAAAAAGTGCTTTTTGGTCTTACCAAATTTTAGAAAGGTAGAGTATGTCAAAATACGCTATATTTAAGCATGGCGGCAAGCAATATCGTGTTAGCGAGGGTGAGTACCTTAAGCTAGATCACTTTAGTGCTGAAGCTAAATCAACCGTTGAGATTACAGAAGTTTTAGCTGTAAATGACGGCGAAGTAAAGGTAGGTGCGCCATTTGTTAAGGGTGCAAAAGTTGTTCTTGAGGTCGTTAATGAAGGCAAAGACAAAAAAGTAGTTATCTACAAAAAACGCAGACGTAAAGACTCAAAACTAAAACGCGGCTTTAGAAGACAATTTACACGTGTAAAAGTCGTAAGTATCGCAGCTTAAGGAGATAAGATATGGCACACAAAAAAGGTCAGGGTTCAACCCAAAATAACCGTGATAGTATCGGACGCCGATTAGGTGTTAAGAAATTTGGTGGTGAGTTCGTTCGTGCTGGAAATATAATCATCCGCCAAAGAGGAACAGCAACTCACGCTGGAAATAACGTAGGTCTTGGCAAAGACCACACAATTTTTGCATTAGTCGACGGCTTTGTAAAATTTGAAAGACTCGATAAAAACAGAAAAAAAGTATCTGTTTATCCAGCTGCATAATACCAGGGGCAATCGCCCCTTTCTTTCTTAAAATTATTCAAAAATCAAAATTTTTATTTAGTGTTTAGAATTTTTCAAATAGCTGTTTGAGAGAAATTTTAAATCAATCACAACTCTATATTTCGAGCTTCATGGTGTTTATATTTGCTTTATTTTAATCAAGATATCACGATTTAATTTCAGTAAAGTTGGATATAATCCAAATAAAAAATTTAAGGTAAAAAATGTTTATAGATAGTGCAAGATTGACTCTAAGTTCGGGGCATGGTGGAGCCGGAGCTGTAAGTTTTCGCCGTGAAAAACACGTCATTTTAGGTGGTCCTGATGGCGGAGATGGCGGAGATGGCGGAGATGTTTATTTTGTTTGTGACAACAATACCCATACTTTAGCAAATTATAAGGGTAAAAGAGCCATGAAGGCTGGCAATGGTGAAGCTGGCATGGGCAAGCGAATGACTGGCAAAAAGGGCGAAAATTTAGAACTCATAGTCCCTCCTGGCACAGCTGTTTATGACGCACAGACAAATGAACTACTCTGTGATATAGTTAGCGAGGGCCAAAAGACGCTATTTTTAAAGGGCGGTAAAGGCGGACTCGGAAATTTTCACTTTAAAAGCTCTATTAATCAAGCTCCAGAATACGCACAAAAAGGCATGCCTGAAGAGAGTATTGAAGTAAGGCTCGAGTTAAAGCTCATTGCTGATGTTGGTTTGGTGGGCTTTCCAAATGTTGGTAAATCAACGCTTATTTCAACAGTATCAAATGCCAAACCTCAGATCGCAAACTACGAATTTACCACGCTCACGCCAAAGCTCGGTCTCGTGGAGGTTGACGAATACAGCGGCTTTGTCATGGCCGATATCCCGGGCATCATCGAGGGCGCAAGCGAAGGGCGCGGGCTTGGCGTGCAGTTTCTAAAGCATATCGAGCGAAATAAAATTTTGCTTTTCATGATAGATAGTGCGAATTATAGAAGCATGAGCGAGCAGTTTAGTGTGCTAAAAGAGGAGGTTGCTAAATTTTCAAGTGTGCTTGCCAGCAGGGACTATGCTATCGCTATCACTAGAGTCGATGCGGCGGAAAATTTAGATGAAAATATAAAAGAATTTATGAAATTTTTAAAGCTAAAACCAGAGCAAAACGGTAAATTTATCTACAAACAAGATTTACTCAGCTTTGATCATTCAAAACCATATTTCATTTTGCCGATCTCATCAGCGACAAACGAAAACATTGACGAGCTTAAATTCGCACTTCTTGAGCTACTTAAAAATGAGCTTTGAGTTGCGACTTTTTAGCGCTTTGAACATAGAAATTTAAGAACACAAAATGAAGAAAATTTTTTGCATTATGCTATTTTGTCTTGGTGCATATAGCTGTGATCCAGCGGATCCGGCGTATATGTTTTTGGATTACAATGACATAGATCGTGACGGCATGCTAAATTTAGATGAGTGGACGTCCTGCAAAGTGCCATCAGCGCTAAAAATAGCGCCAGATCTATGCACCAGTGAGGAATTTAAAAGGCTGGATCTTGATCGTAGTGGCAAAGTTAGCATTAATGAGCTAGGAAGTTTGATATTTCAAAAGATTGACTGGCGTGAAGATCCATGCGCCTCTTGGCTGACTGGCAGTAAAAACGTAGATCAAAATAAAAGTCGTTGAAATTTAAAGGAAAGTGATGAATGTAGTTTTTATGGGGACGCCTGATTATGCCGTTAGGATACTTAGGCACCTAAAAGAGGCTGGTTTTAATATAAAAGCGGTCTTTACCCAGCCTGATAAGCCAGTTGGTAGAAAGCAAATTTTAACTCCAAGCGAGGTAAAAATTTACGCGCAAAATGAGCTAGCTGGAGTGCCAGTCCTTACTCCAAATACACTAAAAGATGAGGCGGTTATTGCCGAGCTAAAGGCATTTGAACCTAAATTTATCGTAGTGGCAGCTTATGGTAAAATTTTGCCTGGGAGCGTGCTTGAGGTGGCAACTTGTATAAATTTACACGCCTCGATCTTGCCAAAATATAGAGGTGCTAGCCCTATACAAAGCGCGATCCTAGCAGGCGAGAAGCAAACTGGCGTCACAGCTATGCTAATGGACGCTGGCCTTGACACTGGCGATATGCTAGACTTCATATACACTCCTTGCGAGAGTAAGATGTCAAGCGAGCTTTTTGGCGAGCTTGGCGAGCTTGGCGGCGAGCTAATCGTAAAAGTGCTTAAAAATTTTGAAAATTTAAAGCCACAAAAGCAAGACGACGCGCAGGCCTCGCACTGCAAAAAGATAAGCAAGAGTGATGGACTTTTTAGCTTTGATGAAGAAGCAGAACAAATTTATAATAAATTTCGTGCGCTCACACCTTGGCCAGGGATTTATCTGGCAAGCGGGCTAAAAATTTTATCGCTTGAGCTAAGCGAAAAAAGTGGCAAAAGTGGAGAAATTTTAAGCGTAGAAAAAGATCACGTTGTGGTTGCTTGCAAGGGTGGAGCGGTCAAAATTTACGAGCTTCAAGAGCCAAGCAAAAAGCCAACAAACGCAAAAGCATATATAAATGGTAAGCGTCTTAGTGTTGGCGACAAGATAGAGTAATAATCAAATTTAATAGGAGAAAATATGAAAAATGCGCTAAGTATAGCAGGGGTTGATCCAAGCGGCGGAGCTGGAGTTTTAGCTGATATAAAGGTCTTTGTAGCACACGGCGTATATGCGATGGGAGCGATCACAGCGGTCACTGCTCAAAACACAAAGGGCATCTTTGGCATGCAGTTAGTCGAGCCAAAGCTCATCGAGGATCAGATCAAAGCGATATTTGATGATATAAGAGTTGATGTGATAAAAATAGGCGTTGTCCCAAGCGTTGAGATCATCAAAAGTGTCGCAAAAACGCTAAGAGAGATCAAAAATTTACCGCCAGTTGTGCTTGACCCTGTTATGAGCTGTAAAAATGGCGACATCTGGCTAGAGGGTGCTGCAAAAGACGCGATCGTGGAGGAGCTTTTCCCGCTTGCAAGCGTGATCACGCCAAATATCTTTGAAGCGCGCGAAATTTTAAAGCGTGAGCTAAAAGGCGAGAGCGAGCTTAAAGAGGCTTGCAAGGAGCTTTTGAAATTTGGCACAAAAAGCGTTTATCTAAAGTGTGGCGAGATAGAAGGCAAGTCGCTTGATATATTTTATGATGGCAAGGAATATGAAATTTTTAGTGATGAGCGCATAAAAACGACTGCTACTCACGGCTCAGGCTGCTCGCTATCAAGCGCGATCGCTTCAAATTTAGCAAATGGACATAGTCTAAAAGAAAGCGTGAAAAACGCGCATGATTATATCTTTAACGCTATCAAAAACGCGGTCATCATCGGCGGCGGACAAAATCCGGTAAATCACTTTTATAAATTTAAGGTGTGATTTGAAAGTAGAGTTTTTTCAAAGTCTACCCTCGACACAGGAATTTTTGATAGAAGCCCTAAAAAACGACGAGATAAAAGCTCCGTATATGGTAGTGGCGTATAATCAAACCAAAGGCATCGGCAGCCGCGGCAACAGCTGGGAGGGACTTGGCGGAAATTTATTTATGTCATTTTGCATAAGCGAAGATGAGCTGCCAAGCGATATACCTCCGCCCTCGATCTCGATATATTTTTCTATGCTGATGCGTGAAGTCTTGAGCGAGCTTGGCTCAAAGTGTTGGCTAAAATGGCCAAATGACTTTTACATAGATGAGTACAAAATAGGCGGCACTTTGACAAATAAAGTGGATGAAATTTACATCTGTGGCATGGGGATAAATTTAACGAGTGCGCCTGAAAATGCGGGCATTTTAGATATCAAAACTAGTGTAGATGAGCTAGTTTGGGGCTTTGTTAGCATGCTTGATAAAAAGATTTTATGGAAGCCAATTTTTAGCAAATTTAGGATAGACTTTTGCAAGTCAAAAGGTTTTATTACGCATATTGCAAATAGAGCTGTTTCGCTTCAGGATGCTGAAATTTGCGATGATGGAGCGATCTTACTAAATGGGGAAAAGGTATATTCTTTAAGATGAGCGAGATAATAACAATAGCTAATCAAAAAGGCGGCGTTGGCAAGACCACAACAGCCGTAAATTTAGCCGCATCACTGGCGGTTGCTGAGAAAAAAGTATTATTGATAGACATCGATCCACAAGCAAACGCGACAACTGGACTTGGCTTTAGTAGAAGTGACTATGAGTTTAACATCTATCACGTCTTAACAGATAGAAAAAAGCTCTCGCAAATCGTATTAAAAACTGAGATTCCAACACTTTTTTTAGCTCCATCAAATATTGGGCTTGTCGGTATTGAACAAGAATTTAACGATCAAAATAAGGACTATAAACTAATCCTTAAAAATAAAATTTCAGAAGTTGTAAACGATTATGATTTTATCATCATCGATAGTCCTCCAGCACTTGGAAGCATTACGATAAATGCTCTTAGTGCAAGCGATAGTGTGATCATCCCTATCCAGTGTGAATTTTACGCACTTGAAGGCTTGGCTCAAATTTTAAATACGGTTAAGATTATTAAGAAGACAATAAATCCAAAGCTAAATATAAAAGGCTTTTTACCGACCATGTTTAGTTCGCAAAATAATCTCTCAAAAGAGACAATTGCAAATTTAAAGCAGCATTTTGAAAATAAGCTCTTTAAGAGTAAGGACAGCAAAGAGGAATTTGTGGTCGTTCCAAGAAATGTGAAACTTGCTGAAAGCCCAAGTTTTGGCAAGCCAGTGATACTTTATGATATAAAATCACCAGGCTCGATCGCGTATCAAAATTTGGCATATTGTATTTTAAACTAAAAATTAAGGAAAAAAATGGCTAAAAAAGGTGGATTAGGGCGAGGACTTAGCGCGATACTTGAAGATGTAGAGCAAGCCTACAGTAAAGAGATTGCAAATTTAAATGACTCTGAGATAGTCGAAGAGATAAATATAGATGAAATTTTACCAAACCCATACCAGCCAAGAACGCATTTTGACGAAGAAGCTTTAAAAGAGCTAAGTGCCAGCATCAAAAGGCACGGACTGATCCAGCCAATAATCGTCATCAAAAAAGATGATGGTTATATGCTAATAGCCGGTGAGCGCAGGTACCGCGCCACAAAGATGCTCGGAGCAAGCAAGATAAAGGCGATCATCGCTGATATCAAGTCTCAAAATTTAAGAGAGCTTGCGCTTATCGAAAATATTCAGCGTGAAAATTTAAATCCAATCGAACTTGCAAAGTCGTATAAAGAGCTCATAAATGAGTATAAGATCACACAAGACGGCTTGGCAAATATCATTCATAAAAGTAGAACACAAATAACAAATACGATGAGGCTTTTGCTTCTTAGTGACTACACGCAAAAACTTTTACAAGAAGACAAGCTCACACAAGGCCATGCTAAAGTTATAGTTGGGCTTAGCGCCGAAGAAGAAAAGATGGTTGTTGATACGATCATCGGTCAAAAGTTAAGCGTTAGAGACACAGAAATTTTAGTAAAAAAGATAAAAAATAAGGAAGAGATAAAAGACAAAAAGCCAAAAATTTCTGAGGAAATGAGTAAAAAACTATCAAATTTACAAGAAATTTTTAAAAATTTAAAGATAAAAGCAAAAGTAAAATCTAGCAATCTAGTTTTAGAATTTAATAATATTTCACAGGTGGAAGAATTTATTGCTAGGCTAAAATAGAATTACAAATTTATTTTTATTTTTAGTAATTTATTGTAAAATCAGACTTTAATTTGAATATTAAATAAAACTTAATGATAAAATAAGGAGAGTGGATGTTAGAAATAGATGTGCCATTGATGCTTTTAACGGCTATTGTTTTCTTGGTATTGATCGCTATTTTGAATTCCTTGCTGTATAAGCCAATGCTCAAATTTATAGATGACAGAAATACCTCTATAAAAAATGATGAAGAGAGTACTAGTAAAAATGCAAGTGATCTAAGTGTTCATGAAAAAGAGATTGAAGAGATTATATTAAACGCAAGGACTGAGGCCAATAAAATAAGGCAAGAAGCCTTAAATTTGGCAAAAGAAGAGTCTTTAAAAGAAGTAAATGCTGTAAAAACTAGTTTAGAGGCTGATTACAATGAATTTTTAAATGCTCTAAGCTCTCAAAAAGATAACCTAAAGGCAGATCTATCAGCTAAACTACCTGAACTTAGAGCGGCTTTAAATGCCAAGCTCTCTAAAATTTAAAGGAATTTTATGAAGATAAAAATTTTATTTTTTCTAGCACTTCCATTTCTAGCTTATGCTAGTGGGCATGGTGGAACAAATTACGATATAGTAGAGAGAACGCTAAACTTCTTACTTTTCTTTGCTATTTTGGTATATTTTGCAGCTAAGCCACTAAAAGCTCTTTATCAAAGCAGAATTGACAGGATCGCAAGTAAGCTTGAAAGTATTCAAGAAAAGCTACGCGATTCTAAAGCCAAAAAAGATGATGCTCTAAAACGTGTTGAGGAAGCTAAACAAAATGCAAATTCCTTAATCGAAACTGCAAAAAAAGAGGCTTTAAATTTAGCTGCTAAGGTTAAAAGTGATGCTCAAAATGATATAGCAAATCTTCAAAAGAGCTACAAAGAGCAAAAAGAATTTGAAGAGCGTAAGATGACAAAAAGCGTTGTAAATGAAATTTTGAGTGACATTTTCTCAAGCGATAGCCTAAAAGTCGATCAAAAAGAGCTTGTAAATATCATACTTAAAAAGGTTAGCTAATGAATGAAGTAGTAGCTAAAAAATACGTAAAAGCGATCTTAAGCGACGTAAAATCCAATGAACTTAATGCATTTGTTGAAAATTTATCAGAGCTAGCTGCTGCTTTTGCTAGCGATAAATTTAAAAGCATTATAAGTTTGCCTACTTTAAAGGTTTCACAAAAGGTTGAATTTGTACTATCTTTGGTTAAAAATCAAGATGTCAAATTTGCAAATTTTATTAAGCTTCTTGGCGCAAATAAAAGACTGGAGCTTATCCCAGTGATCTTAAACGAGATGAAGATAGAGCAATCTTTGCTTGAAAATACATATCGCGGCGAAGTTGTTGGAAATTTTGATCTAAGCGCTGAGCAGCTGAAAGCTTTGGAAGAGAATTTCTCTAAGAAATTTGACTCTAAGATCAAGCTTAATGGCTCAAAGAGCGAATACAACGGTGTAAAAGTTGAGTTAGATGATTTAGGTGTCGAGGTAAATTTCTCTATCGACAGACTAAAAAGTCAAATGAGTGAATATATATTAAAAGCAATTTAAAAAGGAGTGAAAGCGTGAGTGCAAAAATTAAAGCTGACGAAATTAGCACGATAATCAAAGAGCGTATTGAAAATTTTGATTTAAGTGTTGATGTAGAAGAGACCGGTAAAGTCATCTCAGTCGCTGATGGCGTTGCTAACGTTTATGGTTTGAAAAACGTTATGGCCGGCGAGATGGTTGAATTTGAAAGCGGCGAAAAAGGTATGGCTCTTAACCTTGAAGAGAGTAGTGTTGGTATAGTTATCCTTGGAAAAACTAGCGGTATCACAGAAGGAAGCTCTGTAAAAAGACTAAAAAAACTTCTACGTGTGCCAGTTGGCGACGCATTGATCGGCCGTGTTGTAAATTCGCTCGGTGAGCCAATCGACGCAAAAGGTCCAATCGAAGCTACTGAATCTCGCTTCGTCGAAGAAAAAGCAAAAGGTATCATGGCAAGAAAAAGCGTTCATGAGCCACTTCAAACGGGTATTAAAGCGATCGATGCACTTGTGCCAATCGGTAGAGGACAAAGAGAACTAATCATCGGCGACCGCCAAACTGGAAAAACAACAGTTGCTATCGATACTATCATCAACCAAAAGGGTCAAGATGTTATTTGTATCTATGTAGCTATCGGTCAAAAACAATCAACCGTTGCTCAAGTCGTTAAAAAACTTGAAGAGTACGGCGCTATGGACTATACGATAGTTGTAAATGCTGGCGCTAGTGATGCAGCTGCTCTTCAATACCTTGCTCCTTATGCTGGTGTAACAATGGGTGAATATTTTAGAGATAACTCTCGCCACGCATTAATCATCTATGATGACTTGTCAAAACATGCGGTTGCTTACCGCGAGATGTCTTTGATCTTAAGAAGACCACCAGGCCGTGAAGCTTACCCAGGCGACGTTTTCTATCTTCACTCAAGACTTCTAGAAAGAGCAAGTAAGCTAAATGACGCACTAGGTGCTGGATCTTTAACGGCTCTGCCTATTATCGAGACTCAAGCGGGTGACGTTTCAGCTTATATTCCAACAAACGTTATTTCTATTACAGATGGTCAAATTTTCCTTGAGAGTGATCTATTTAACTCAGGTATCCGCCCAGCGATCAACGTTGGTCTTTCTGTTTCTCGTGTTGGTGGTGCAGCTCAGATCAAAGCTATCAAACAAGTTTCTGGCACACTAAGACTAGACCTTGCTCAGTACCGCGAACTACAAGCGTTTGCTCAATTTGCAAGCGACCTTGATGAGAGCTCCAGAAAACAACTAGAGCGTGGTCAGAAGATGGTTGAAGTACTAAAACAACCTCCATATTCTCCGCTTCCAGTTGAGAATCAAGTAGTTATCATATTTGCTGGTGCTAAGGGATATTTAGATGACGTTGCAACTGCAAATGTAACAAAATTTGAAGCTGAGCTATATCCATATATAGAGGCAAAATACCCTGAAATTTTTGAACAGATCAGAACTAAAAAAGTTCTTGATAAAGAAGTAGAAGAAATTTTACATAAAGCGTTGAAAGATTTTAAAGCGACTTTTGCCGCTAACTAGGGCTAAGATATGTCAAATTTAAAAGATATAAAACGAAAGATCAAGAGCGTCCAGAACACTCAAAAGACGACGCGTGCGATGAAGCTTGTCTCAACAGCAAAGCTTCGCAAAGCCGAAGAGGCTGCTCAATACTCTAGAGTTTACGCACTTAAGATCAATGAGGTTTTATCAGAGATAGCTTATAAGATCAATCAATATGCTTCAGTTATGACTGAGAGTAAATTTTTTAACACAACAAAGAGTGTAGAAAAGGTTGATATTATATTTGTTACCGCTGATAAAGGGCTTTGCGGTGGCTTTAATGTCCAGACCATAAAGACAGTTAGGCGCATGATTGATGAGCTAAAAGCCAAAAAGATCAAAGTTAGACTAAGAGCTGTTGGTAAAAAAGGCATAGAATTTTTCAATTTCCAAGGCGTTGAACTACTCGAGACTTATGTCGGAGCTAGCTCTTCTCCTACATATGAAAAAGCTCAAAAGATCATAAAAGACGCTATTGATGATTTTACAAACGGCATAACTGATAAAGTCGTGCTAATACACAATGGCTATAAAAATATGATTTCTCAAGAGATTAGAGTAAATGATATAGTGCCTATTGAGCCGTCTAAGATAGTTGCGGTTGAGACAAATTCTTTGATGGAATTTGAGCCAGAGGACAACTATACTAAGATTATGGATGAATTGCTCAATAAATATTTTGAGTATAGTATGTATTATGCTTTAGTTGACTCTTTAGCGGCTGAGCACAGCGCTAGAATGCAAGCTATGGATAATGCAACAAACAATGCTAAACAACGCGTCAAACAGTTAAATCTTGCTTACAATAAAGCAAGACAAGAGTCTATTACCACTGAGCTTATCGAGATCATCAGTGGTGTTGAATCAATGAAATAAAAGGAGTATGAATGAAGGGTGTTATTAGTCAAGTTATGGGCCCTGTGGTCGATGTTGACTTTAATGACTACTTGCCAAAGATCAATGAAGCTATTGAAGTTTTATTTGAGGTTGAGGGCAAGAAACATAAACTAATATTAGAAGTTGCTGCTCACCTAGGCGATAATAGAGTTAGAACTATTGCTATGGATATGAGTGAGGGTCTGACTCGTGGCTTAGAGGCTAAAGCGCTTGGTGCACCTATTAGTGTTCCAGTTGGCGAAAAAGTTCTAGGTAGAATTTTTAATGTAGTTGGCGACTTGATAGACGAGGGCGAGGGAGTAAATTTTGATAAGCATTGGTCTATCCACCGCGATCCTCCTCCATTTGAAGAGCAAAGCACAAAGAGTGAAATTTTTGAAACTGGTATCAAAGTAGTTGACCTTCTAGCTCCTTATGCAAAAGGTGGTAAAGTAGGCCTATTTGGTGGCGCTGGTGTTGGTAAAACGGTTATTATTATGGAGCTTATCCACAACGTTGCGTTTAAACACAGCGGTTATTCTGTATTTGCTGGTGTTGGTGAGAGAACTCGTGAAGGAAATGACCTTTATCACGAAATGAAGGAAAGTAACGTTTTAGATAAAGTTGCCTTGTGCTATGGTCAAATGAATGAGCCACCAGGAGCAAGAAACCGTATCGCACTAACTGGTCTTACAATGGCTGAGTACTTCCGTGATGAGATGGGGCTTGATGTTTTGATGTTTATCGATAATATCTTCCGTTTTTCTCAATCAGGTGCAGAGATGTCAGCTCTACTTGGACGTATTCCGTCAGCTGTTGGTTATCAGCCAACTCTTGCAAGTGAGATGGGTAAATTCCAAGAGAGAATCACATCAACTAAAAAAGGTTCGATCACCTCTGTTCAGGCTGTTTACGTTCCAGCTGACGACCTTACAGACCCAGCTCCTGCTACGGTTTTTGCTCACCTTGATGCTACGACAGTTCTTAACAGATCGATTGCAGAAAAAGGTATCTATCCGGCTGTTGATCCGCTTGATTCTACTTCAAGAATGCTCGATCCTCAAATTTTAGGAGCAGATCACTATAAGGTAGCTCGTGGCGTTCAAGCTGTACTTCAAAAATATAAAGATCTTCAAGATATCATTGCGATCCTTGGTATGGACGAGCTTAGCGAAGAAGATAAGCTAACAGTTGATAGAGCAAGAAAGATAGAGAGATTTTTATCTCAGCCATTCTTTGTTGCTGAAGTATTTACAGGTAGCCCTGGCAAATATGTAAGTCTTGACGAAAATATAGCTGGTTTTAAGGGAATTTTAGAGGGTAAATATGATCACTTACCAGAAGCAGCATTTTATATGGTTGGAAATATAGATGAGGCTTTAGCTAAAGCTGAGAAACTTAAGGCTTAAATTTAAAAAGGAAGCGTAATGGATAAATTACATTTAGAGATCGTAACTCCTCAAGGTCAGATATTTAATGATGACGTGAGCAGTGTAGTGCTTCCAGGTAGCGAGGGTGAGTTTGGTGTTTTGCCAAACCATGCCTCATTAATATCTCTTTTAAAAGCAGGTATTATAGATATAGAACATAAAAATAAAAAACATGATGTTGTTGCGATTAACTGGGGCTATGCAAAGATTGACGAAGGCAAGGTAGTAATACTTGCTGACGGTGCGGTTTACGTATCTGGTGATAGTGAAAGCGAGCTTGCAAATTCATTGGAAGCTGCTAGAAATTTGATAGAGAGCATGAGTAGTGATACAAATGCTTTTGCAGCAACTATATCTAAAATGGAAAATGTAGTGAGAACTAGATAAGTGGGCGGTATAGATTTATTTTTAAATTACATTCAAAGAAGCAGTTTTATTACAATTATTGTTTTAACTTGGCTGTCAATATATTTTATAGTTAGTTTCACAATTCTTTTTTCAAGAATGGCTGGTATTGGAGCTTGGCAAAAACGTGAGCAAAATGCACTTGAAGCACTGCTTATGGGTGCTAAAAATATTCCAAATGATTCGTCTTTGAGAAAATGTGCAAATGGAAGGATCTCAAGAGAAAAACTAAACGTATGTATAAGTATAGCCGAGAAAAATGCTACAAGTGGGCTAACGTGGCTAAGTGTAATAGCATCTACTTCGCCTTTTATCGGTCTTTTTGGAACCGTTGTTTCTATTCTAGAGACATTTTCACAGCTTGGAAATGGTGGAGGTTCATCACTTGGTATTATCGCTCCAGCTATTTCAGAGGCACTTGTTGCAACTGGTTGCGGAATTTTTGTTGCCATCCCAGCATATACATTTAACTTACTCGTAAAAAGAAAAGCTTATGAATTAATGAGTGTTATTGAGCGTCAGGCTGATGTAATGATAGCACTTAAAAAAGATGATGAGATACTATAAATGGCCGTTAAATTTACCGATGAGACACCAGAGCTAAATATAACTCCTCTTGTTGATATTATGCTTGTTTTACTAGCCATTTTAATGGTTACTATGCCAACCATAACATATCAAGAGGATATTACTCTTCCGGATGGTTCAAAGGCGAAAACTTCAACATCTAAGCAAAAAGACCTTATAGTATCTATAAATTCGCAAGGACAAGTTAGAGTTGATCAGAGTACTATGAGCCTTGCTGAGTTTCCCGATAATATCGCATTAATGAGCACAAAATACGATAAAACCTCGCCTATCTATATAAAAGCTGACAAAAATTTAAAATACGATGATGTTATGTTTGTATTAAAGACTTTGAAAGGTGCTGGTTTTAATAAAGTAGCTTTAGAGACAAACGGTTAAGATGTCAAATAAAGTTAAATTTCCAACGCTTAGTTCGTTTTTTGTAGCGTTTTGTATTTACGTTACAATTATACTTATTTTATTTATAAAGCTTACATTTTTTGTAGAACCTCCTAAGAAATATACTGATGATAAAGATGCTATTATGGATGTGGTTATGGTTGATAGAGAAGTTGATCAAACCATTAAAGCTCCAAAACAAGCAGATGAAGTAGTTAAAGAGACAAAGCCTGAACCTAAAAAGGAATCTGAAGAAGATAAACAAGAGACTACAAATAAGCCTGTTGTACCAGATGAACCATTACCTACCCCAAGCTTACCAACTCCTCCAAAAGAAGAGCCAAAGCCTGAGCCTAAAAAACCAGAACCAAAACCAGAAATTTTAAAACCAAGTGAAGAACCCAAAGAAGATATTAAGCCAGAGCCAAAACCTGAGCCTAAGCCTACACCAAAGCCAGTTGAAAAGCCAAAACCAAAAGAGCCAAATATAAAAGACCTCTTTAGTGACATAGACCCTACAAAACTCAAAAAAGATGATGGTATAAAAAAGGCCGAAAATAAAGTGCAAAGCCGTAAAAAAAGCGAAGCTTCTAGTTCAAAAGCCGCAAAAGAAGCTAGTGATATAATAAAGAGTTTAAAGATAGATCAAAATCCAACTGCTCCAAAATCACAATCTACTGGTACTTACGATCCACTAATGGGTGCGATAACAAAACAAATTCAAAGAAGATGGCAAAGCTATAAGGCTGATTCTGCAAATTTGGCTAAAGTTAAAGTTATGATAGATCAGAGCGGAAATTTTAGCTATGAAATTTTAGAGCTATCATATAATGAAGAATTTAACGCAAAAGTAAGAGAGTGCTTAGAAAAACTTACAATGGAGAAATTTCCATTCAATCCAGACAAAAGCACTACTTTTAATTTAAATTTAGAAGATAAAATAAACTAAAATTTATAAAATTATGGAGTAGAGATGAAGAAAATTTTTCTTTTTTTATGTGTTGCTCTAGGGCTTTATGCTGCTGATGCGACCATATCTGTTGTAAATCAAGGTATTGCCTTGCCAAAGATAGCTTTGCAAGATGCAACAACTGCTGTTAGCGATATGGCTTTTAAAGATAAATTCTTTAAAATCATGCTAGGAGATCTAAAGGTTAGTTCCGATTTTGAAGTAATCGAAGATCATGTGCCTTCTACCTATGAAGGGGATGCGACTACTAATACAATGAGCGATAAAGGCGTCGAGCTTATCTTTAGATATGCTCTTGAGGGCTCTATGGGCTCACCTCTTACTTTGAGAGTAAAACTGATAAACGCTAAAACAGCAACTACAAGATATGAGAAGGTTTATACTATGCCAGACGGCGCAAAGTATCCGTTTTTGGCGCATAAAAGTATAGTTGAGCTTACTAATGAGCTCAATTTACCACCAGTTGGCTGGATGGAAAAATTTATTATTCTTTCAAAATATACTTCAGCTCGCCAAAGCTCTATCATAGTTGCAGATTATACACTTACATATCAAAAGACCATAGTAAGTGGCGGACTAAATATTTTTCCTAAATGGGCTGGAGCTGATCAAAGTAAATTTTACTATACATCTTATGTAAATAATAAACCAACTTTATTTAGATATGATCTAAATTCTGGCACAAAAACAAAGATAATTGATAGCATTGGCATGCTCATAGCCTCAGATGTTAGTAAAGATGGAAGTAAAATTTTATTAACTATGGCACCAAAAGATCAACCAGATATATTTATCTATAATACAAATAGCAAAAATTTGACGCAGATTACTAATTATCCAGGTATAGATGTAAATGGAAATTTTGTAGATAATGATAGTAAGATAGTTTTTGTATCAGATAGGCTTGGTTATCCCAACGTTTTTGCAACTCCTGCGATTTCTGGCGGAAGCGTTGAACAAATGGTATTTCATGGTAAGAATAACAACTCTGTAAGCACATTTGAAAATTATGTTGTTTATTCAAGCAGGGAAGCAAGCGGTAGTTTTAATATATATCTAATTTCAACTCAAACGGATTTTATACGCCAGCTTACAGCAAATGGCAAAAATAACTATCCAAGATTCTCAAGCGATGGGCAAAGTGTCGTCTTTATAAAAGAGCTTGGCGGTCAAAGTTCATTAGGGGTTGTTAGGCTAAATGAAAACAGAAGTTTTCAGTTTCCTTTAAAAGTAGGAAAAATTCAGTCTATAGATTGGTAAGATTCTGATAAAATTTAAAATTTTTGTGATATAATTCGACCAAATTTCTAAAAAAGGATAAGGAATGAAAAAAGTAGTTCTAGCAAGTGTTGCAGTTGCAACTTTATTGTTGAGCGGTTGTAGCTCAAAAAACCCTGAAGTTGATATGAATTCAAATTCAAATCAATCTGCAGACAATTCAGGTAGCATGAGTGATGCTGATAGATTAGCAGCTCTTATTGCTAACATCGAGAGTCAAGTTAAAAGTGTATACTTTGACTTTGATAAATTTAATATCAAAGCTGATCAACAAGGCGTTGTTAGCTCAAATGCATCAGTATTCAACCAAGCTGACGCTCAAGCTCTTTCTATAAAAGTAGAAGGTAACTGCGATGAGTGGGGTACAGATGAGTATAACTATGCTCTTGGTTTAAAACGTGCTAAAAGTGCTAAAGATGCTCTTGTAAGAAATGGCGTTAGTGCTGATAGAATCGCTGTAGTTAGTTTTGGAGAAAGCAATCCAGTTTGTACAGACAAAACAAAAGCTTGCGATGCTCAAAATAGACGTGCAGATTTCAAAGTACTTCCATAATTTATAATTAAATAATAATGAACAAAAAAATAATTGTAGTGGCTCTGATTGGAGCCACTATCTCCATTACCTCTGGCCAAGAGATTTCAGCTTTTGATGCAGGCAATATGGATAGTGTGAATCCATATGGTCTAACTGATAATGAAAAAGCTACCTTAAATAATAAGCGAAGCGTTCAAAATATTGAAGAGAATATGAATAATGTTTTAGAACAACTTCAAGGTTTGCAAAGCTTGATTGAGAGCATGAGTGCTAGAATGAATAAGCTTGAGCAAAGAATAAATGATATAGAGACGAAGGTAAATGGTGGCATAAGTGATTCTGGTGTAAGTTTGACATCATTGAAGGCTTATGTTGATGAAACTAGAGATATACAAGACAAAAACTACAAAAATATTACTGCTGCCTTAAATAAATTAGGTGCAATAATGGATAAAAATGCTGCTCAACCAAAGCAAAATGCAAATCCAAAACAACAAAGTAAGCCAACTTCAAATTTTAGTGGAAAAAGCGATAAAGATATTTTGGCTGATGGCATTAAACTTCTAAATTCTGGCAATAGCACAGAAGCAGCTGAATATTTTGAATATTTAAATAAAAAAGGCTATAAAACTGGTGTAACAAATTATTATTTAGGTGAAGTTGCTTACAGTCAAAAATCATACAGTACAGCTATACAATACTATAAAAAAAGCATACAGAACGAAGATAAGGCTGACTATACACCAAAACTTCTATATCACACAGCTATAAGCTTTGATAAGATAGGTGACACGCAAAGTGCAAATAGATTTTATAAGGCTTTAAAAGTCGGTTATCCAGATAGTAAAGAAGCCAAAGCCTCTCCCAATAGAAACTAAATTTTAATCTTTTTTAGATATAATCCCACATTAATCAAAAAACCAAATCTAAGGAGATTATTGTGAGTAAAGATCAAGTTATAACTATGTTTTACGAACTAAAAGATGCTAATACTGGTGAAATTTTAGAGTCAAACATGCAAGAAGGTGGCCAAATTTCGTTTATAACAGGGCATGGCCATATTATAGAAAAGCTTGAAGAAGAAGTAAGCAAATTAAAATCAGGCGAAAGAGCAACTATAAGCGTAAAGGCAGCAGAGGGTTGTGGTGAATATAATAACGAAGCCATTCAGTCGTTACCAAAAGAGCAGTTTGCTGGTATAGATTTACATGAAGGAATGGAACTTTTTGGTCAAAATGAGGATGGCTCAAGCGTTCGTGTTATTGTTAAAGAGATCAAAGATGACGAAGTAACAGTTGATTTTAATCACCCATATGCTGGTAAAGATTTGTTATTTAATGTTGAAGTTTTAGAAGTTAGAGATGCGACAGAAGATGAAAAAGCAACAGGCATGGTAGCTGGGGCTCATACTTGCGGTTGCGGTGGTCACGATCATGAGCATGAACATGAGTGCTGCGGAGGTCATGGACACGGTCATGGACACGGTCATGAGGATGGCGGTTGCGGTTGCGGTGGACACGGACATCACCATCACTAAGAAGCTAAAATGAAAAGATTTGCTTTTGTTTTTGCGGGCCAAGGCTCGCAAAGTATTGGTATGGGAAAAGACTTTTACGAAAATTTTTCTACTGCTAAGTTACTTTTAAATGATGCTTGTAATGACACTGGCATTGATTACAAAGAGCTTTTATTTACACAAAACGATAAGTTAGATAAAACAGAATTTACTCAGCCAGCTATCGTCTTAAACTCGCTAATGACTTATTTAGCTTTTTCAAATTTTATTAAAGAAAAACCAGAATTTAGCCTTGGGCACTCACTTGGAGAATTTACTGCTCTTGCAGTTAGTGGAGCATTTAATTTTATTGATGCGATTAGGCTTGTAAATTTGCGTGGTAAATTTATGCAAGAAGCCTGCGTTGGCAAAGATGCTGGCATGATGGTAGTTCTTGGACTTAGTGATGAAGTGGTTGAAGAAATTTGTAAAAAAGCAAGAGAGGAAGGTTTACAAATTTATGCTGCAAACTACAACTGCGATGGACAAATCGTTGTCGCTGGTGTAAGAGCTGATCTTGCTAGCTATGAAGCAAAATTTAAAGAAGCTGGCGCAAAAAGAGCAATGCTTTTAAATATGTCAGTAGCAAGCCATTGTCCGATACTTGAGTCAGCTAGTGTTAGACTGGCAAGCGAGCTTGAGAGTACTTTGGCTACCAAATTTTCTCCTGTTGTCTCAAATGTAAATGCTAAAATTTATACCGATAAAAGTGAAGCACTAGTTCTGCTAAAAGAGCAGCTAATAAAACCAGTTTGCTATAAACAAAGCATTAAAAACTATGAAAATGATGTTGATTGTTTTATCGAGCTTGGTGCTGCGACATTAAAGGGCATCAATAAAAAAATTACCGAAAAGCCAACTTATAGTATTACTGATATGGCAAGTCTTGAAGAAGTTGTGAAAATTTTGGAGGAGAGATGATAGCGATACTAGGAGCCATGCAAGAGGAGATAACACCGATCCTTGAAATGGTTGGTGAATATAAAACTATTCAATATGCAAATAATAAATTTTACTTAGCAAACCATAAGGGAAAAGAGCTAGTCATTGCCTATTCAAAGATAGGCAAAGTAAATGCAGCTATAACAGCAACTTTAATGATAGAAAAATTTAAGGCCTCAAAATTGCTCTTTACCGGCGTAGCTGGCTCACTTGATGAGAGTTTAAAAATAGGCGATATGCTTTATGCTACTAGCTTAGTGCAACATGATCTTGATATTACGGCTTTTGGCCATCCTTATGGCTATGTGCCAGGTACAAGTATTTTTGTCAAAAGTGATGAAGGGCTAAATGAACTGGCAAAAAAGATAGCTGATAAAAAAGATATGAGCTTAAGCGCTGGTATTATTGCGACCGGAGATCAGTTTATCTGCGATAATGAAAAGAAAGCTTGGATTAAAAAGATATTTAATGCGAGCGCTACCGAGATGGAAGGTGCTAGCGTTGCACTAGTTTGCGAAACACTTGGTGTGCCATTTTTTATACTAAGAGCTATCAGCGATGGAGCTGGTGATGCAGCAGAGTTTGACTTTGATAAATTTTTGCAAGATTCAGCAAATGTTAGTGCAAAATTTATACTTG
Source organism: Campylobacter concisus (assembly GCF_003048555.1). Classification (GTDB taxonomy): domain Bacteria; phylum Campylobacterota; class Campylobacteria; order Campylobacterales; family Campylobacteraceae; genus Campylobacter_A; species Campylobacter_A concisus_AO. The sequence continues at coordinate 22,819 of NZ_PIRR01000006.1, forward strand.
AAATGGTAGAAAGCTTATGATAGAGCTTAGTAAAAGGCTTCTTAGGCAAGTTGGTCAGACAAATGCCAGATACAAGATGATAGAGGGCGGAGATAAGATCTTGCTTGGTCTTAGCGGTGGTAAAGATAGCCTCGCACTAGCTCACGTACTAAAGCATATCCAAAACGTTACACCTGAGAAATTTGAGTTTAAAGCAGTAACACTAAGCTACGGCATGGGTGAGGACTACGCTTATCTTACGAAGCATTGCAATGAGCACGGAATAGAGCATGAAGTGATAGATAGCTCAATCTTTGAGATTTCAAAAGAGAAAATCCGTAAGAATTCCAGTTTTTGTAGTTTCTTTTCTCGTATGAGAAGAGGTTATCTTTATACTTACGCCTTAAAACATGGTTTTAATAAACTTGCGATTGCTCATCATTTAGACGATGCAGCGGAGAGCTTTTTTATGAATTTTACCTATAATGGTGCACTAAGGACGCTTGCTCCAAAATATACTGCAAAAAATGGTATCACGGTTATTAGGCCATTTATCTTCGTTCGCGAGAGACAGCTTCGCGAAAATGCTATCAAAAATGAATTAAGAGTTATCGGTGATGAAGCATGTCCTGCAATGAGATTTGACGTAAAGATGCCGCATGCTAGATATGAAACTAAACAGCTTTTAGCAACCTTAGAAAAAGAAAATCCAAAACTTTTTACTTCGTTAAAAGCAGCATTTGAAAATATTCATACTGATACTTTTTTTGCTCTCAATAGCAGTAGTGAAGAGTAAAATTTTACTTGCTTTTTGGGACTAATCCCAAGAAGCAAGCTATAAATATTTCTATTTTAATCTTCTCTTTAAAAATTTTTGCCTTTGGTTATAATTTTATAACTTAGAAAATTTAAGCTTAAAAAAATAGTCATGTGTTTTAAACATTAAGAAATAGCTATTTAAAATAGCAAGCTATAGCCTAAAGTCCGTCAAGTAGAATTTTATAAAGGCGGTTTATCTCATCGTCATTTAGCTCAATCGTACTTTTTGTATCAAACAAATTTTTTATCTTACCAGCGTCAAATTCGCTCCTATCAAGGCAGTGCTTGTGAGAGGGTAAAAAACCACGAGTTAAGCAAAGCTCACTCTCTATCTTCTCGTCGCAGATGAAACACTCAAGCTCGCTGTGAAGCCTACCTTCATACTCTAAAATTTTAACGTAGCTTTCGATGATAAGGCGTTTTGGATTTTGTAGCTGCATCTGTTTGGCGCAGCGATCAAGCTCATTAAAATAAATTTCATCGAGCTGCTCGACCTCTTTTAGATGATCATAAAGTAGGCGCATGAACTGCTGCCAAATGATGAGTTTATCGCGCTCAAGCAGCCATTTAAAGCCAAGATGAAGTATGCTTCTAAGCTTTGGTAGAAATTTCACCTCTTGCTCTAGCTCAAAGTCGATCTTGTAGCCGGTCATGATATTTGAGTGGCGTGCGCCAAAAAATCTATATGACTTTACGAGCAAATTTGGCGTTAGCACAAAGACTAAAAGGTCCTCGTCTCTGACCTTTTGCACGCGCAGGATATAGCCTTGCATCTAGGCAAAAAACTCCTTTATACGCTCTCTCATCGCTGTCGCGTCTTTGATGAAATTGATATCGTTTCTAAAGGTTGTTGCACCGTCGATGCCCTTGCTGTACTGATGCAAATGCTTTCTAAATATGCAAAGTCCATGCTCTCCGTAGTGCTCGATCATCGCATCAAAGTGAGCTAGGATGATCTTTTGTTTTAGCGCCTTATCTACGCTAGTTTTGGTCTTTATCTCGTGAAATATCCAAGGGTTACCGATGCTTGCTCTGCCGATCATTAGGGCGTCGCACTTTGTAAGGTATAAAATTTCATCTGCATTTTGCGCATTTATATCGCCATTTGCGATGACTGGGATTTTTACGCTCGCCTTTACTCTAGCGATCGCTTTGTAATCAACCTTTGCGCTGTATCCCCCAGCTCTTGTGCGTCCATGTACTGCGATGTAGTCTGCACCTGCTTCTTCGCAGGCCTTTGCTATCTTTTCTTCATTTTTATCGTTAAAGCCAAGTCTAAATTTAACACTCAGGCTCTCTTTGTTTGAGATGCTTTTTATAGCTGAGATTATGCTTTGAAGTTTGTCAAGATCGTTTAACAAAGCCGATCCCGCACCTTGTCTAACGATCTTTGGCACAGGGCAGCCGCAGTTTAGATCGAGCCCATAAATTCCATCAAATTTATTGATTATCTGCACGGCTTTTTTTATATTTTCTATATCGCTACCAGCTATTTGAACGACGTAGGGCTCTTCGTTTGGGGATTTTTTAAGCATTTCAAGAGTTTTGTCACTGCTCTCATAGACCAGAGCATTTGCGCTGATCATCTCGCTAACAGTGACATCGCAGCCAAATTTCTTAACTACGCTTCTTAGTGGCAAGTCAGAAAAGCCAGCAAGAGGTGCTAAGAAAAGTGGCTTTTTACTAAAGTCTATCATTTAAAAAATAGCGAGCTAGGCACCATTTTGCCGTTATCTCGTAAAAACAGCAAGACTTTTATCTCTTTAAACTCATCTGGGTCGCTACCTTCGATAGCCTCTCTTACTTTATCAAGCATTTGAAGCTCAAACAGTGCATATACATAAGCCTCATCAGCATCAGCGTGTATACTTTTTAGTTTTTCAAAGATGCCAATAAATGCATCTGGTTTTAGTTTATTTTTAAGCATTATGGCTGCTTTGTCGTATTGTGCTTTTGTCACTTTTGCGTTGTTTAAAAGATCAAAAATTTCATCACTGCTTAGATCGATCTCGTCATTTACAAATCGGGTAATAATAAGCATTATATCTTCACTTGCTAGTTCAAAATTTAATCTTTTGATCTCGCTAAAAGAAGCTACTTTTATAAGTTTATCAAATGCAGCTTTTTTAAGGCTCTCATTTTGATCTTGATTTTTAAGTATGTCAAGATAGTAAGTAGGTAGTTGCTCGATCTTATTTAGCTCGTTTAGGATATTTAACTTACTATCTTTTGCTAGTCTAAATTTCTTTAGATCGACGATCTCTTTATTTTTTATACTTTTTATAGTTTGTAAGATATTGTTTATCTCGGCATCATCTACACCGACATCTTTAAGCTCGCCTACTGGTGAGATAGAACGAGTAAGCTGTGAGGCGATCTTGTAAGTGTCGGTTTTGAAGTCTTTATTGCTCTCAAAGCCAAGAAGCGTCTCTTTGGCTAAGTCTTTATAAAGCTGGCTATCTTTTTTGATCCATTTTTTATATCTATAAAAAGCATATCCATGATAAGCGATATGAAGTAGAGCAAGAAGTGCTAAAACAGCTACTGGAAGAGCGACCCAAATAGCAATTGGCAAAGTTATAGTTTGGCCTAAAAGCTCAAATGTGTAATCAGAACTATTAAGAGAATAAGTGAGTCCTGCAACAACTACTATGTAGATTATGCAATAGACGAGAAATTTTCTAGTTTTCATATTTTCTCCTTAGTTTTTTGCTGTTTTTTCGATTATTTCACGGCAAGTTATGCAGTATTTTGCATGTGGTTTTACTTTAAGTCGCGGTATGCTGATCTCCTCTTCGCACATATCACAAATTCCATAAGTTTTATTTGCTATCTTCTCTAGTGCTTCATCTATTTCTGATAGCTCCGCTCTTTGTTGTGTCGAGATCGAATGCTCTATTAGCTGGTCTGTATTTACTGAGGCTATATCAAACTCATCGCTTACACCACTATCTCTTAAGCCATTTACTTCAACAGATGAATCATAGATATTTTTTTTGATCTGTAATTTTCTTTCTTCGAGTAATTTTTTAAAAAAATTTAGCTCAGTTTGTGTCATTTATATTCCTTTATTTGTGGTATGGGTGGTTTGCATTTATGCACAGTGCTCTAAAAATTTGCTCAAAAAGTACAAGCTTGGCAACCTTATGAGCCATCGTCATCTTGCTTAAGCTTATAATTTTTTGTGCTTTATTCTTTAAATTTTGGCTAAGGCCGTAAGCTCCACCTATGAAAAAGTTAATTTGTGAATTTGAGTTTAAAATTTGTGCAAATTCTTGGCTATCAAGTTGCAAGCCATTTTCATCAAGCATTACGCAAAAGCCTTTTAAATTTGGCTCATAAATTTCATTATAGGCTCTTAATGCTTCGCTTTTCCCAGTGCTTTGAGCTTTTGCTATTTTTTCATTAAAAAAGACTTTATCGTTTATCTTGGCAAATTTTGCACTCATTTTTATATATTCTTGTATTTCGTTTTCAAAGTTGTCACGTGATGATTTTTGAATGCTAAAAACTGAAATTTCCAAATTTAGCCTTTGGTTTTTAGCTTTAGTTCAAAGTTGCTTCCACTCTCATCTTGGTTATCTTTTTGATGTATTGTCTTATTATTTGTGAGAAATTTAACCATATCGCTTATATATTTTTTATGTTCGCTTCTTGGCACAATAGCATCGATTAAGCCATGTTCTAATAAAAACTCAGCCCTTTGAAAGCCCTCTGGGAGATCAGCACCTATGGTTTGTTTGATAACCCTTTGGCCAGCAAAGCCTATTAATGCGCCAGGTTCAGCGATTATTAGATCTCCAAGCCAAGCAAAAGAGGCACTAACGCCACCCATTGTCGGATCAGTAAGTATTGAGATGTAAGGTAATTTTGCTTCATCAAGTAGTTTTAAAGCAGCTGATGTCTTTGACATTTGCATCAAAGAAAATGTACTCTCTTGCATTCTAGCTCCACCTGAAGCACTCACTATGACTAAAGCTTGGCGTTTTTCTATTGCTCGTTTTATCGCTCTTACGATCTTTTCACCCTCAACTGAAGCTAGCGAACCACCCATGAAGCCAAAGTCAAAGACAACTAGCTGGATTTCTTGTCCGTCGCATTTGCCTTCGCCGCATATCACTGAGCTTGTACGTCCTGTTTTTTCTTTATTCTCTGTGATTCTTTTTTTGTATGATTTTTTATCAACAAAATTTAATGGATCTACCGGTTTTAAATTTGCATCAAATTCTACAAAGCTATCTTCGTCACAGATCAAATTTATGCGATCAGTAGCTTTTAGTCTCATATGATAGCCGCATTTCGGGCATACATTAAAACAAGCTTCAACTTCTTTGTAGTACATCAGTGAGTGACAATTATCGCATTTTACCCAGTGTGTAGGCGCTTCTTCTGGACGAGGTTGAGCTTTTCTTATCTTTGAAAAAATGTCTGAGAAATTCATATTTTTACCCACTTATATTAAAAATTGTGGGATTATATCTAATGTTTGCCTTGCTTTTTCTTATATGACTTAAAGTTTATTTATTTGTGGAGGTTTAAAGGGGCAAGTTAGCCCCTTTAAAGTATCTTGTTAGAATCGTCTTCCAATAGTAAATTCAAATGTATTTGTATCATCACCCTCTTTAGGTTTAAGAGCTTTTGCAAAGATTAGTTGAAGTGGTCCGATAGGAGTTATCCACTCGATACCAGTACCAACTGATGATCTTTTTATCTCATTTAGACTATTTTCACCGATCATGCCGTAGTCATAAAATACAACACCACGCATTTTGACACGATCTATTATAGGGAAGCTTATTTCAGCTGAATTATTAAATGAAGTTTCGCCACCGTATTCGTAGTAGTCGCCATTATATTTTACCTTTGGAGATACAGTTCTGCTCTCGTAACCACGTAAGCTTCTTATGCCACCAAGGTAAAGTCTTTCGTTGATCGGAGTATAACCTCTTTCCCAAATTTTACCAAAGCTTGCTTTATATCTTAAGATAAGATCGTAGTCGATGTACTCTCTAAGACCTAGATAGTAGTTAAAATTTGTGCGATTTTTGATAAAGTCTATATCGCCACCAAGCCCAGCTATCTCAAATGATGTGCTAGCTATGATGCCACGTCTTGGCAAGTAATAATCGTCGGTGCTGTTATATGTTAAAGCTGGAGTTATGGCACTTTTTATGGCTTTACCTTCTCTATAAATTTCTTTTTTGGTTTTTGTGTTGATATCTCTTAGCTCATCATCTTTTAAGGTAATTTTGCTTTGCTCAATGTTGTAAGTAAGTGATGCGCTTAAATTTCTAGTTAGTTTTCTACCTAGTGTTGTGCTGAAACCATAGCTTCTCTCTTTATATGTTCTCCAGTCATAGTCATTTGCGTAAAGTGTTCCACCAAGGCTATACTCTGAGTCGAAAATTCTTGGGTTTGTAAGACTTATCTGACCTGAAAGCTCTCTGTCGCTCTTATCTACGCTTACTTGTCCTTGAAGACCAGAGCCAAAGATATTTGTATCAGAAAGTGCTGCGTTTAGTAGTAGTCCGTCACTGCTGCCGTATCCGATACCACCGCTTATTGAGCCAGTCGAAGCCTCTTTTACTTTTACTTTTAGATCGACAGTATTTTTATCAACTGGATCTTCTTCTATCTCAACATCATCAAAGTAGCTTGTTCTTTTTAGCGCATCTTTTGAGTCTTGAAGGTCAGTTCTACTATATAAATTTCCTTCAGTTAGATAAAGTTCACGTCTTACAACGCGGTCAACAGTTCTATCATTTCCTGAAATTTGAACATTTCTTATATATACTTTCTCACCAGGATCGACTTCGTAGTCAATATCGACAGTTTTATTTTCATCAAATTTATCAGTCTTTGGATAGACTTTTACAAATGCATAACCTTTGTCAGCAACCATATCATCGAGCTTTTTCATATCTTGGCGAAGTCTTGCTGAGTTCATCGTATCGCCAGCCTCAAGCCTAAAGTCATCTATAATCTTTTTGGTATCAAGCTCTAGCTCTTCAGGTGCTGTAATACTTACATTTGAAACCTTATAAGGCTCACCCTCATGAACATAATAAGTAAGATCAGCTGTGTAGTTATCAAACGATGAATTTAAATAAGGTGACGAAATAGTCGCGTCTAAATAGCCTTTTTGGAAATATTTGTCTTGTATTCTTGCTGGATCATTTTCAAGCTCAAAAAGTTTAACTTTACCGTCATTTCTGCCCCAAAGCCAACCCATAAATTCTCTACTTTTATTTGCAACTACTGGCTCAATGTCGTCATAATCAAACTCTTTTGCACCGACTAAATTTACATTTTTGATTATCATATTTTCGCCGCGGTTTATGTTGAGTGTTATAAAAAGTGAGCTGTCGTTATCTGCAACTGGTTGTTTTTCTACGTCTACAACGGTATCAAAATAACCCTTTGACTCATAATACTGACGAATTCTCTCTTTAGTTTTTTCTATTGTAAGCTCATCATACATATTGCCTGGTTTGATATTAATCAGTGATTCTATGGCAGTTTTGTCATTTGTTACGACGCCTTTTAGATCGACTCTAGCAACACTTGGTTTTTCTTTTACAGCTACTAAAAGATTGCCATTGCCTGTATCTTCTATGTAGATATCGTCGAAATAATTTTGTTTGTATAAATTTGTGATCGCCTTATCGCTAAGCTTTGGAGTCAAATCCTGACCGACTTTTAGGCCCATTATTTGGCTTGCTACTTCAGGCGAAAGGTGAATTAGGCCTTTAAAATTTATTGACTGGATTGTTTGTGCGCTTAGTCCACTGAAAGCTAATGCTAATAAAAATAATTTCTTTCTCATTAAATTTAACCTAGAGTTTTAGTATAAGTGCGTATAATATCATATTTTATTTTTAATAAATTTAAATTTTATAATTTTGAAGGTTTTTTATGAAAATAGGTATCATCGGACTTGGTCTTATGGGTGGCTCACTTGGGCTAGCATTAAAAGATGAAAAATTAATCTCTTGTGTTAGCGGATACGATAAAGACGAGAATCATAGCAAAAAGGCCTTAGAACTTGGCTTGGTGCATGAAATTTTAAGCATTGACGAGATGAAAAAGAAGTGTGACATCATCTTTTTGGCTGTGCCAGTCGAGGCTATCGTGAGCATTGTGCAAAATTTAACCGATATTAGCGAAGATACAACTATTATTGATTTTGGCTCAACCAAACAAAAGATCATCGAGGCAGTACCAGAAAAAATTCGTAAAAATTTCATCCCAGCTCATCCAATGGCAGGTACCGAGTATTCTGGTCCAGAGGCTGCTTTCAAATCACTTTACACAGGGGCAACTGTTATTGTTTGCGACTTTGCTGAGAGCGCAGAAAAACATGTAAAAAGAAGCGTTGAGCTATTTTCTTGCCTTGGTATGAAGATCATTTTTATGAGTGCGAAAGAGCATGATCATCACGTGGGTCTTATTTCGCATTTGCCTCATGCGATTGCATTTTCTCTTGCGAGTGGGATTTTAAAAGAAGAGGATAAAAGGCACATCGTAGCACTTGGCGGACCTACATTTAAAGGCATGATACGTGTCGCAAAGAGTTCGCCTTTTATGTGGAGTGATATTTTTAAGCAAAATAAAAATAATGTTGTTGAAGCCATAAATATGTTTGAAAAAGAGCTAAATTTGTGCAAAGATCTCATAAAAGATGAACGCTGGGATGAACTTTTTGCTTGGATGAGCGACGCTAGAGCTGTAAGAGAAATTTTGTAATTAACTAAAAATTTATTGATTAAATGTAAAATTTCGCAAATAAAATTTAAGGTAAAAATATATGTATAGACGTGGGATAGGCGGTTTTGGTATTGTTGTGCTTTTGCTAATTTTAATTTTAGCCGGTGGTTTTGGCTATGCTTTGATGTCAAAAGATTTTGAGCGAAATGAGCCGATAATCGGTGTTGCTGATAAAGTTTATTGGAATCTTAGAACCCCAATGAATATCAAATTTAAAGACGATAGCGGTATAAAATTTGTACGAATTAGTATGAATGATGGGAAAAATGATCTAAATTTATTAAATCAAATCATACAAAACCCAAGTACTGAGCTTGATGTAAATTTAACCTTTCCAAAGACTGGCTTTTTTGCTCAAAAAGATACCTATGAGATGAATATTGAAGCTGTAGATACTAGTAAATGGAGCTTTTTTACTGGCAACAAAGCTAGTAAAAAGGTTGAAGTAGTGCTTGATACTTCAAAGCCTGATCTTTACGTGCTTTCGCAGTCTTATTCTATCTCAAAAGGCGGTAGTGCTGTTGTGGTCTTTAGAGCAACTGATAATCAGCTAAAAGAGGTCTATGTCCAGACAAATTTTGGTAAGAAATTTAAGGCTGTTCCATTTTATAAAGAGGGCTTTTATGCAGCACTTGTTGCTTGGCCAGTTCAGGTTGAAAATTTTAGTGCAGAAGTTATTGCTAGGGACTTCGCAGGCAATGAGAGCAAGTCACATGTTAGATATTTTTATGAAAATGTAAAGTATAAAACTTCAACTATCGCATTAAACGATAGATTTTTAGATGGCAAAATAGTCGATCTAACTGATCAATATGCAAAAGATCCGAGTGCGCTTTCAAGGCTTGAAAAAATGAGATTTGTCAATGAAACGCTTAGAAATTCAAACGAAGAAAAAATAACAGCACTTACTACAAATCCTGGTGATGAGATGTTAACTGGCTTTAGTGTGACACCATTTTACCCACTAAGAAATGGTAAAAAAGTGGCTGACTTCGCCGATCACCGATACTATACATATAATAACGAGCAAGTAAGCGAGTCTTGGCATATGGGAATAGACTTTGCAAGTGTGGCCGCAGCTCCTATTATAGCTAGCAATGCTGGTCGTGTTGTGCTAGCATCTGAAAATGGAATTTATGGATTAAATATTGTGATCGATCATGGATTTGGGCTTTATTCGCTTTATGGACACTGCTCAAGCACTAGAGTAAAAGAGGGCGATATGGTGGCAGCTGGCGATCAGATAGGTACTACTGGAACTAGTGGTCTTGCACTTGGTGATCACCTTCACTTTGGAATTTTGGTCCAAGGCGAAGAGGTGAGACCACAACAATGGATGGATAAAAAGTGGATAAAAGACAATATCACAAGTGTTTTAGATGCTGCAAAAGCGATGATAGACAAGAACTAAAAAATTTGCAAAATTGATTTTTTAGTGCTATCATAAGCGGATTAAAAATATAAGGAAAATTCTTGAAACAAACTACTATCGCAAGACGCGTTGAGACCGTTGGTATAGGGCTTCATAAAGGTGAGCCGATAAGACTTATACTAGAACCTCTTGATGCAAATTCTGGTATTATTTTGCACCGCGAAGATCTTGGAATTAGTTTTAAAGCTGAACCTAAAAATGTTATAAATACGCAGATGGCAACCGTTGTTGGCAATGAAAAGGGCTTTATTAGTACGATTGAGCATCTAATGTCAGCCATAAATGGTTATGGCATTGATAATATTAGAATCTCTGTTGATGCAAATGAAATTCCAGTGATGGATGGTAGTGCAATAAGCTTTTGTATGCTACTTGATGAAGCTGGTATAAGATATCTTGATGCTGGCAAAAAAGTAATTCTTGTCCGCCGTGAAGTTGAGGTTGTTGAGGGTTCTAAATTTGTGCGAACTTCACCTTCAAGAAGTCCAAAATTTGACTATACGATAAAATTTGATCATCCAGTTATTGGTGAACAAAGATATGTTTTTGATTTTAGTAAAAGCTCTTTTATAAAAAATATAGCTCGTGCTAGAACTTTTGGGTTTTTGAAAGATTTACAGCGTTTGCAAGCTCAAAATCTAGCTCTTGGTGCATCACTTGATAATGCCGTGGCAATCGATGATACGCATATTCTAAATCCAGAAGGTTTGAGATTTGAAAATGAGTTTGTAAGGCACAAAATTTTAGATGCGATTGGTGATTTAAGCTTGCTTGGAGCGCCTTTGTTGGGCGATTATACAGCATTTGCTGGAAGTCACGATCTAAATCACAAATTAACTCTTGCTTTGATGGCCGATGAGAAAAACTACGAGATCGCAACTCTAAATGGCGAACTTTTAAAAGAGTATCAAAAGGTATTTGCATAGAAAATATTGAAATTTTAGTTGTCTCTTTATCGATTCCGCTCTTGGTTGGAGTTTATAAAGATGGCGTAAAATTTGATGAAATTACGACTGATGAACATGTCAGTGAAGCTTTGATAAAGATCTTAGAAAATTTATCCTCTAAATTTAATATCACAAAAATTATCTATGCAAATACGCCAGGAAGCTTTATGGGGCTAAAGGTGGCCTATGTCATCTTAAAAACATTTTCTTTGGCGAAAGGATGCAAATTTTACGCCGTTAGTGGATTTAGCTTAAATGGAGGCCAAGCGATCAGAGCAAATAAAAATTTAAGCTTCATTTTAAAAGATGGCAAAATTTCACTTGAAAAAGTAGAGCCAGTAGGATTTAGGTTGCCTTTAAATTTAGATGAATTAAAACTAAATTCAGATACACTACCAGATTATATCATCCAAGCAGTTTAGGAGAAATTTTGAATATCTTAGTCCCTGCAACAAGTGCAAATTTGGGTCCTGGTTTCGATGCTTTGGGGCTTAGTTTGAAGCTTTTTAATAGCGTGAAAATCGAGCCAGCAAAATTTAGCTCAGTGTCGATAAACGGCGAAGGCAGTGGAAGTGTAAATTTAAAAAGAAATAATATATTCTTAAGTATTTTTAATGAAATTTTTTTTGAGCTAACTGGTAAAAATGAAAATTTTAGAGTCGTTTTTGAAAATAATATCCCATTTTCAAGGGGGCTTGGCAGTAGCTCTGCTGTTATCGTTGGGGCCATTGCTTCAGCGTACGAAATGGCTGGCTTTAAGGCAAGCAAAGAGACAGTTTTAAATAAAGCTATCATCTATGAAACCCATCCTGATAATATCTCGCCAGCAGTTCACGGTGGATTTATCAGCGCGATCGTAAAAAATGGTAATGTTTACGCAAATAAAATAAGTTTAAGCGATGAGATAAAAGCAGTAGTTGTTATCCCAAATAAACCGATGAGCACATCCTCGTCAAGACAAATTTTACCAAAGAACTATACGATGAAAGAATGCGTAAATAACTTATCTCATGCCGCTTTTTTAACGTCTTGTTTTTATGAAAAAAAGTATGATCTCTTAAAAATAGCAAGCAAAGATTTGATGCATGAAGAGCGTAGAATGCACGCTTTAGAAGAGCTTTTTGAAGTTAGAAAAGTAGCTTATGAAAATGGTGCTTTAATGAGCACGCTTTCAGGCTCAGGTTCAAGCTTTTTAAATATCGCTTACAAAGATGATGCTAAAAATTTACGAGATATTTTAAAGAGTAAATTTGGTGATTTTAGGGTTGAGGTTTTTTCATTTGATAACGATGGATACGAAATTACGCAAAGCTAAAAACAAGTTTAAAAAGATATAATGAACAAAAATAATCCTATAAGGACATGCGTCGCTTGTAAAATTAAAATTTCTCAGAGCTTGTTAAAAAGATACCGCTTGGTAGGTAAGAATTTAGAGCATGGCAAAGGAAATGGTCGTAGCTTTTATCTGTGCGACAAATGTATGCAAAAAGATATAAAAATTTTAAAAAAAATAATTGATAAACAAACTAAAGGTGCTTTTATTTGTGATGCACCGAAGTTAAAGGAGATACTCTTAAATGAGCAATGTTAGGATTTCAGAGATCGCAAACGAGCTTGGCTATCCAAGTAAAGAGATAGTAGAAAAAGCTCAAGAGCTAGGATTAAAAGTCAAAACTCACTCAAATGCAGTTAGCCTTGAAGAGGCTGAAGCTATATATGAATATGTTCAAACTGGCGTGATACCAGATAAATTTAAAAAGAAAAAGAGTGAGCCTAAACCAAAAAAAGAGCCTAAAAAAGAAGTAGAAAAAGAGTCAGCAAAAAAAGAAGAAAAGCAAAAAAGTGAACCTAAAAAAGCTACTACTAAAACTGAGTCAAAGTCGGTAAAAACTGAGCCTAAGAAAGAGGCACAAATTTTAGAAGAAAAACAAAAAATTGAGCCTAAAATAGAAGAAATAAAAATAGAGCAAAAACAAGTCGAAGCTCCAAGACCAAAAGAGAGCTTGGCCGATGTGACTCAAAAAAGACGTGGCCTTGTGATAGTAAAAAAGAAAAAAGATTATGAGGCGCCAATTGCTACAAAAGAAGAGAAAAAGCCTGAACCAAGCATAGCTAATATAAGCGATTTTAAAAGTATGTTTTCAGCAAATGATGAAAATTTAGCTAAGAAAAAGAAAAAAGATAAAAAAGTAGTTGTTGCAAGTAAAAAGGATAGCGCCCAGAAGATGGATCTGCTTGGCGGAAGTGATTTTGGTGACATAGTGCTAGAAGATGAAGATGTAGTCGTTCTTCCTGATTTTAGCTTTAAAACCCCAGCACCAGCACCTGTACAAAAGACAAAACAGCCAAATGTTATGAGAACTACAGTCAACAATACGATAAATTCATTTGGCGAAGGCGGCATTCAAAGAAGAGCTAGAAAAAAACACAAAAAGCCTGAAAATAAACAAAACAATGAAGCTGTGACATCTATAAATATTCCAAAAGAAATTCGTGTTTATGAATTTGCTGAAAAGCTAAATAAGCAGCCAAGTGAGATCATAGGTAAGCTTTTTATGCTTGGTATGATGACAACAAAAAATGACTTTTTGGATGAAGATGCGATAGAAATTTTAGCCGATGAGTTTAATGTAGAGGTTAATATCATCGACGATCAAAAAGAATTTGACTACGTAGCAGCCTATGAGGAAGAGATAAAAGACGATGAAAATCTCCAGCCAAGAGCACCAGTTATAACCATCATGGGCCACGTTGATCATGGTAAAACTTCATTGCTTGATTACATAAGAAAATCACGTGTAGCAGCAGGAGAGGCCGGCGGTATCACTCAGCATGTTGGTGCTTATATGGTCAATAAAAACGGCAAAAACATCACATTTATCGACACTCCAGGTCACGAAGCGTTTACTGCTATGCGTGCAAGGGGTGCTGGTGTAACTGATATAGTTATCATCGTTGTTGCAGCAGATGACGGCGTAAAACCACAAACAAAAGAGGCAGTTAGTCACGCAAAAGCTGCTGGTGTACCAATAATCATCGCTATAAATAAAATGGATAAAGAGTCAGCAAATCCTGACCTAGTAAAGACAGGTCTTGCCGAGCTTGATATCATGCCAACAGAGTGGGGTGGAAAATATGAATTTGTGCCAATCTCTGCAAAAACAGGCATGGGTATAGATGATCTATTAGAGATCGTACTTTTACAAGCTGATCTTTTAGAGCTAAAAGCAAATCCAAAAGCAAATGCGAAAGCAACTGTTATCGAGAGCTCACTTCAAAAAGGTCGTGGTCCAGTAGCTACCATCATCGTTGAAAACGGCACGCTTCATGTTGGGGATACTGTCGTAGCTGGCGTTGCATATGGAAAGATAAGAAGCTTACTTGATGACCAAGGTAAGCCTTTGCAAGATATAAAACCGGGCGAATGCGGTGTGATAGTAGGTCTTAGTGAGATAGCAGAGGCTGGCGAGACGCTAATAGGTGTAAAAACAGATAAAGAGGCTCGTGAGTACGCACAGAAAAAGGCTGAATATATCCGCCAAAAAGAGCTTAGTAAGAGCACGAAAGTTAGTATTGATGAGCTTAGTGCTAAGATCGCTGAGGGTGAGTTAAAGACGCTTCCAGTTATTATTAAAGCTGACGTTGGTGGCTCACTTGAGGCGCTAAAAGCAAGCCTAGAAAAACTAGCAAATGATGAGATCAGGGTAAATGTCATCCACTCAGGTGTTGGTGGCATTACACAAAGCGACGTGGCACTTGCTAGTGCGAGCGAAGACTGTATAATCCTTGGTTTTAACATAAGACCAACTGGCGAGATAAAAGAAAAGGCAAAAGAGAGTGGTGTTGAGATTAAAACATACAACGTTATCTATAATCTAATTGATGATGTGAAAGCGATCTTGGGTGGATTAATGTCACCAATCATCAGAGAAGAGCAGCTTGGTCAAGCTCAGGTTCGCCAAGTGATCCATGTGCCAAAAGTTGGTACTATTGCTGGATGTATCGTCACTGAGGGCACGATAAATAGAGGCGCAAAAATTCGCCTTATTAGAGAAGGTGTGGTCGTTTATGAGGGCTTAGTTGGCTCACTCAAACGCTTCAAAGATGATGTCAAAGAGGTTGCTAAAGGCTACGAGTGTGGCGTTGGTATCGAAAATTTCAATGACATCAGAGAAAACGACTATATCGAAAGCTTCAAAGAAGTCAAGGAGAAAGCTACTCTATGAACGCTAACGAAATAAAGCGTATGAGAACAGAGAGTGTGCTAAAAGAGCTCATTCCAGAGGCTCTAGCCACTCTTGAAGATAGCATTTTAAAAGGACTTTGTGTCACTGATGTAGAGTGTAAAAAGGGCAGATATGACGCCTTTGTTTATCTTGACAAAATGGCTTTTGATGAGCGTGAACAAGAGTATATTTTGGGGCATTTAAAGCGAGTTTGCAGGCATTTGCAAAACCACTGTATGGCAGCTGAGGGCTGGTATAGATGCCCAAATTTTCACTTTAAATTTGACGATAGATTAGAGTATCAAAACCATATGGATAAGTTGTTTGATAAAATTTCAAAGGATTTAAACAAAAATGGATAATTTAGACAAACTAGTACGCGAATGCGGTGTCGAGCTTTACGACAACGAGATCACAAATGAAAATGGCAGGGCTATTTTTAGAGTTTACATCACAAAAGATGGTGGAGTAAGCCTTGATGATTGCGAAAAAGTGAGCCGTCTGCTCTCGCCTATCTTTGACGTGACACCGCCAGTTAGTGGGGATTATAACCTCGAAGTTAGTTCGCCTGGTCTTGAGAGAAAGCTTAGCAAGCCATCTCACTTTAAAGCGAGCGTTGGTGAGCTTGTAAAAGTTCAAACCGAGGCTGAGAAATTTGCAGGAAGGCTTGTAAAAGCAGACGAAGAGGGCATTGCAGTTGAAAACAAAGAGGGAATTTTTGAGATCAACATTAGTGAGATAAAAAAAGCAAAAACATATTTGGAGTGGTAAAATGCTAAGCGACATCGAGATAACTCACCAAACGAAACTTGAACACATCAGTAAAGTTGCCGCAAGACTAGGCTTAAGTGAAGACGAGCTTGAACTTTACGGCAAATATAAGGCAAAAATTTCTCCAAGGCTTGAGCCATCAAACTCAAAGCTCATCTTGGTCACTGCGACTAATCCAACCCCATATGGTGAGGGCAAAACAACTATGTCGATCGGTCTAGCTGATGCACTAAATTCACTTAATAAAAAGGTCTGCTTGGCACTTCGTGAGCCATCTTTGGGACCAGTTTTTGGCATAAAGGGTGGAGCAGCAGGTGGTGGCTACTCGCAGCTTGCGCCGATGGAGGATCTAAATTTACACTTCACTGGCGATTTTCATGCTATAACATCGGCAAACAACCTTATTTCAGCGATGATAGATAATAGCCTCTATCAAGAAAACCTGCTAAAAATCGAGAAAATTTTATGGAAGCGCTGTATGGATATGAACGACCGCGCGCTTAGATTTATCACTGTGGGTCAGGGTGGCAGGACGGACGGCGTGCCAAGAGAAGATGGCTTTAACATCACTGCAGCAAGCGAGATCATGGCCGTGCTTTGTCTAGCCACAAGCTTATCAGATCTAAAAGAGCGCGTGGCAAACATCATGGTCGCTTATGATAGCGATAAAAAGCCTATTTATGTGCGCGATCTAGGCTGCCAAGACGCTGTTTGCATACTTTTAAAAGATGCGATCAAACCAAATTTGTTTCAAACGCTTGAGCACACACCTACGCTCGTGCATGGTGGCCCATTTGCAAACATCGCACACGGCTGTAACTCGGTCATCGCAACAAAAACAGCTCTAAATTTAGCTGACTACGTCATCACTGAGGCTGGCTTTGGCTCGGAGCTTGGTGCGGAGAAATTTTTAGATATAAAATGCAGGGTTGCTGGCATCAAACCCAGCGCTGTGGTACTTGTAAGTACGATCAGATCGCTAAAATATAACGGCGAAGCAAACAAAGACGAGATTACAAAACCAGATATGAACGCCCTTAAAAAAGGCATCGAAAACCTTGGCGGACACATCGAAAATTTAAAAGGTAAATTTGGTCAAAACGTAGTCGTGGCACTTAATAAATTTGGCTTTGATACAGATGAAGAGATAAATTTCGTAAAAGAGTACTGCCAAAAGCTTGACGTAGAAGTGGCAGTTTGTGAGAATTTCTTAAAAGGTGGCAAAGGTGCGATTGAGCTTGCTGAGCTAGTTTTAAAAGCGTGCGATAAGCCAAGCAAGATAAATTTCACATATGAGATGAGCGACGATACGAGAACTAAAATAGAAAAGATCGCTAAGGAAATTTATGGAGCTGGTGAGGTGGTCTTTGAGGAAGCCGCTCTTAAAAAGCTTGAGATGATAAATGAGCTAAATTTGAGCCATTTACCAGTTTGTATCGCAAAAACTCAGTACTCGTTTAGTGACGATGCGAAGCTTTTGGGTAGAGCAAAGGGCTTTACATTTAGTGTAAAAGACCTTGACATTAGAACGGGAGCTGGCTTTATCGTCGCGGTTTGCGGTAAGATCATGCTGATGCCAGGACTTCCAAAAGTGCCAGCTGCGGTCAATATGAAGATAGACGCAGAGGGCAAGATCGACGGTTTGTCGTAAATTTAGAAAATATGAAATTTGTAAAAATACTCTTTTTAATAGTTTTAAGTGTTTTCTTCGTTGGATGCGCGGGAAAATATAAATATAATGTTGAGCCAACGCCGATACAAAAAGGCGTGGCTAAATATATTGTTAGTGATTTTAACCTAACATTGATAAATCAACCAACTAGATACGAGCACAACACTAACTATAAAAATGAAAGCGAACTTCGTGATGAGTTTGTGGAATTTATAAACAAACATCTAAAAGAGCAGGGCATTTTAGGGGACGAAAATAGCTTCAAGATAAAAATACAAATGGACTATGAAAGATGGTTTAACTGGGGTGGCAAGGCATTAAACAAGCCACACTTTCGCTATAGCGTGAAAATTTATGATAACGTTGATAGGCTTTTGGTCTCTTACGCTATACCACTCTCTACAACGAAATATAGCTATTTTAAAGAGATCGCGGTTTTGGCAGAGATTGCTGCATTTAGATGGGACGCGGAGGATGAGCCGACCGATATCGACTTGATCTCAAAAACTCTTGTTGATGAGATAAAAGACATAGGAAAATAAAAATAGTCTGCTAAGATGAATGACGAATTTTACATGGATCTTGCTTTAAGCGAGGCTTGGAAATTTCAAATCCTGACCTATCCAAATCCAGCCGTTGGATGTCTTATTCTTGATGAAAATGGGCAAATTTTGTCTTGTAAGGCTCATGAAAAGGCTGGATATTTACACGCTGAACCGACAGCGATACTCTTTGCACTTTGCAAAAAAAGTGAAAAATTTAAAGATGATTTTATAAAAGCGTATAACGATAAATTTAGTTCTAATATAAAAGAGGGCGAATTTGGCCTTTTAGAGCCAAAATTTACCCATGAATTTATACTAAAAGATCACTCAAATTTACTAAAAAAAGCAAAAGCTTACGTCACACTTGAACCTTGCCTACATCACGGCAAAACGCCACCTTGTGCAAATTTGCTAAAAGAACTTGGCTTTAGTGAGGTGATAATAGGCAGCCACGATGAAAATAAAATAGCAAGTGGTGGTGGAAATTTACTTCAAAGTGCTGGGGTAAAAGTTAAATTTGGCATTTTAAAAGAGCGCTGTGATAAGCTACTTGAGCCATTTTTAGCCTATCAAAATGGTGGATTTAGCTTTTTAAAAATAGCTCTTAGTAAAAACGGCGTGGCAAGTGGCGGCATCATCACAAATGAGCTTAGCCGTACGCACGTCCATAAACTTAGAAGCGTCATAGATACGATAGTGATCGGTGGCAATACAGTGCGAACAGACCGGCCAAAGCTTGACAGCAGGTTAGTGGGTAGCGGTAAAAACCCAGACGTTATAATCTACTCAAGAAGTGATAAATTTGATAAAACTATACCGCTTTTTAGTGTGCCAGGGCGCAAAGTTAGTATTCAAAAAAAGCTTAGCTTAACAGGACTTAGTATGTTTGAAGGTGCTGGCGAGTTTTTAAAACTTGCAAAAGATGGCAAGCTAGCAAACGTAAAATGGCTACTTATCTATCAAAGCTCAAATTTTAAGGATGGTAAAAGCTTGAGCCTTGATCTAAATTTAAAGCCACTATTTAGTGGAAATTTTGGAAACGATAGCTACACTTGGTATGAAATTTTGGATTAAATATCTAAGCCAAAATAGTGCTTGACTAAAAAGCCAATACCAAACGAAATGATCGCAACACCAAAAGTTATCACACACATCTCAATCACTCTTGGCAAAAATTTAAGCTCTTTTGCCACGCTTATGTAAAAGTTGTAAGTGATGATGGCAACAAAGGCAAAGAAAAACATCGACAAGACAGCGTAAACACCACTTGAAAAGATGAAAAATGGAAGTATCAAAAACGCCGTTGTTATGATGTATGAACCACCTGTGTAGAGCGAATAGGTAAGCGGTTTGATCTCGTCACTTGGATTTTCTTTTGACTCAAGATAGGCCGATCCTGCCATAGAAAGAGCAGCTGCAATGCCCATGATAAGGCCCGTCGCACCAACTGATTTTGTATTTGAAAAAGCTAGAGCGATGCCACTTAGCGTGCCAGTTAACTCAACTAATGCGTCATTCATGCCAAGAACAATGCCACCAGCATTGACTAATTTCGTATCTTTTAGCATAGAGATTAAATTGTTTTCATGATTTACTTCTTCGTCATAAATATCTCTAGCTTCAGGATACTCATCAACGATACCAAGATAAAATTGCTCTGCGTCTTCTTCGCGTGACTCCATAAATTTTAAAGTAAAAGAGGTTCCAAAAATTTTAACGAGTATCGTATAGAATATGACTTTGAATAAATTCGCAGTTCTGCTCTCGCCTGTTATCTTTTGACAAAAAGCATAATGTCGTTTTTCTTCAGTTATTAATTTACGAAGTATTTTTTTATTTTCTTCATTTTTTTCACTAGCTTCTAGTAACGTATAGATGGCGGTATCATCTGCTTCATTTTGTAGCTGTTTTAAAGCACGCTTTTTATCTAGCATAAATTCCCCTTTTTTAAATTTTGTAAGATTTTGGATTTTGAAGTGTAAGATTAGATGGTGCGATCAGCGAGACTCGAACTCGCACACCTAGCGGCACTACCCCCTCAAGATAGCGTGTCTACCAATTCCACCATGATCGCAAAAAGAATAAAAGCCCCAAAGGGGCTAAATTTAAGCTTTACGCTTAGCCAAGCATTGGGTTTGCGTAAAGAACGATAAGCGTAATAACTAGTGCGTAGATAACTTGTGCTTCGATCATCGCAAGAGCGATAAACATTGTAGTCATAAGTTTGCTACCAACACCTGGGTTTCTAGCTGTTCCACTAATTGTTGCAGCAGCTGTATTACCCATACCAATAGCACCACCAAGAGCTGCAAGGCCAAGGCCAATACCACCAGCAATAACTGAATATGATCTAATCATCTCGCCGTCAGCGCCAAATGCGAATGCAGCAAGACCAAGAATTAAAAACACGATCTTTTTCATCGTTGCTCCTTTAAATTTTAAAGCTCTTTCGGATCTGTCCCCTACTTAAACTTTATGAGCCGTAATATTACAAAAACAAAACTTTGTTTCAAATAAAAACACTAAAAATTTAAATTGCCCATAAAAAATTCTTGGCTTAGAAAAATAAAAGTTTTTTTATGTTATCTTTGAAAAAATTAATTTATTCTTAATCTCAGGTAATCAATGATAAATGAAAAATTTTCAAAAATAGGCTTTGTTCTTGCTATGGCAGGATCAGCTGTTGGACTTGGTAATGCATGGAAATTTCCAACAATGGTAGGAAACAATGGCGGTTCAGCGTTTATAGTTTTATATTTGCTTCTCACGTTTGCTATTGCTTTTGTAGCGTTTTTAGCAGAGCTTAGCATTGGTAAGCTTGGCGAGAGTGATGTTGTAAGCTCCATTTATAAACTTGCTCCAAAACATAAAAAAATATGGTCTTTCTCAGGCTTTTTTATGATAGGAGCGATACTTATTGCTTCATTTTATATGGTTGTAATTGGCTGGATATTAAAGTATATTTATCTTGGCTTTTCGCCACTTTTGAGCAATCAAGAAGAGGCAGTCCAACAGTTTAATACGCTTTTATCGAATGATCTAAGTAGCGCTATTGTTTGTTTTAGCTTGGTTTTTTTGATGGTATTTTTTGCTGTTTCAAAAGGTGTTAAAAGTGGCATTGAAAAACTAAATATCTGGATGATGCCGGGCCTTTTTATACTGCTTGTTTGTATACTTTTTTATGCAATTAGCATGGGCGATGGTTTTGTTAAGGCGGCTAAATTTTTATTTGTACCAAATTTTAGCGCGATCACACCAGATGTTGTTTTACAGGCTCTTGGACTTGCGTTTTTCTCGCTATCTATGGGTGTTGGTGTCATACCGACATACGCTGCAAATTTACCAGAGCAGACAAATCTTATAAAATCAACGCTTTCTATCATCTTTATAAACATATTAATAGGCATTATGATGGGACTTGTGGTCTTTACATTTATATTTGCTTATGGAGCTGATAGTACGGCAAGTGGACCAGGGCTTATTTTTATCTCACTTGTTACGCTTTTTGCAAAGCTTGGGATAGTTGGCAATATTATGTCCATCGCATTTTTTGTTTCACTTTTGTTTGCTGGTGTTACAAGTGCTGTTTCGATGATTGAACCATTTGCTTATTATTTGGTTAGAAAATTTGAAATTTCACGCAAAATGGCTCTTGTTTATATTGGAATTTTTGCCTATATTTTAGGCCTTTTTTGTATTTTTTCATATTATGCGCAGACGGCTAATATTTTTAGTATTTTTGGCAAGCCAGTCTTTGATGCACTTGATTTTCTTACTTCAAATATCATGATGCCAATAGGTGCCATAATTTTTAGTTTTTTTGTTGGCTATAAACTTAAAAAAGAGAGCCTATATCTACTCTTTGGCGAATTTATGGGAAAAGTATTCTTTGAAATTTGGTACTTCACTCTAAGATATATCGTGCCAATTGCAATTTGTGCCATCATGATCTATCAAATAGCAGGTAAATGATGGATAGATTTAGTAAAGTTGGTTTTGTTCTTTCTATCATTGGAGCGGCTATTGGCCTTGGTAATGCATGGAAATTTCCATATATGGTCGGTAGTAATGGCGGTTCAGCATTTATTCTTATATATCTATTTTTTGCTTTTGTTGTTGGGCTTAGTATATTTTTTGCTGAGATGGCAATGGGCAAAATTTCACGCCTTGATACGGTTGGAGCGTTTAAAAGTCTAGCTACAAAAGGTGCAAATGTATGGAAATTTGCTGGTGTTGTGATGGTGACAGGGTTATTCATTGCCTCTTTTTATACGCTCATTATCGGCTGGGTTTTAAAATACGTTATCTTAAGTCTTGGTGAGCTTCCAAAAGATATGGCAAGCTCAGAAGCGCTTTTTGTAAATTTTACTTCAAATGGCGCATGGGAGCAAATTTTATATTTTAGCATCGCTTTTTTTGCCTACTTTTTTATACTTACAAAAGGTATAAAAAGTGGAATAGAGCGTATAAATGTATATCTTATTCCAGCACTTTTTATTTTGCTTTTGCTTATGCTTGGCTACTCTTTTGGTATGAATGGTTTTGACGAGGCGGCTAAATTTTTACTTGTGCCAGACTTTTCAAAAATTGATCAAGGTGCTATTTTAAACGCTCTTGGACTTGCTTTTTTTACGATGTGTATTGGTATAGGCTGCATACTTACTTATTCATCAAGTCTTGGTGATGATACAAATTTGTTCACTTCATCGCTTTATGTAGTCTTTGCAAATATAATTATTAGCGTAATTATAGGGCTTATAGTTTTTACATTCACCTATGAATTTGGCTCAGAGCCATCAAAGGGGGCAGGGTTAGCATTTATCTCGCTTCCAACGCTTTTTGCAAAGCTTGGTTTGCTTGGAAATTTCTTGGCTTTTGCATTTTTTACATCTTTATTTTTTGCTGGTATAACATCGGTTATTTCGCTAGTCGAGCCATTTATATTTTTCTTAAATAAAAGTTTGGGATTTAGTAGAAATAGATCAATTATTATTGTCGGTGCCGTAGTTTATGTTTTAGGGATTTTATGTGCGTTAAGCGGTATTGGCGTTTTTAAAGAAGCACTTACATTTTTTGGTAAGAGCTTTTTTGATTTGCTTGATTATCTTAGCTCAAACATTATGCTCCCACTTGGTGGCATTATATTTGCCATTTTTGTTGGATACTTTATGAAATTTGAGCTTTTAAAAGAGCTATTCTTGCCTTATATGGGTAAGATTGTTTTTAAAATTTGGTATTTTTTAATAAGGTTTATAGCGCCAGTTCTAGTTTTTGTGGTGTTAGTAAGGGAGATTGCATAATGGCAAAAGAACAGTTTTCTAAAATAGGTTATGTTTTAGCAGTTGCAGGGTCAGCTGTTGGACTTGGCAATGCATGGAAATTTCCATATATGGTCGGTGAAAATGGTGGATCGGCATTTGTTATTTTATATCTTTTGATAACGTTTTTAGTTGGCATACCTATCTTTATGGCAGAGCTAAGTATCGGCAAACTTAGTGAGAGCGATAGTGTAAATGCCTTTAGAAAGTTGGCGAATAAAAATAAAAATTTATGGCAGCTGGTTGGAATTTTAGCTATGGTAACCGCAGCCATAATCTCATCTTATTATATTGTGATCATCGGCTGGGTCTTTAAGTATTTCAGCCTATCTTTTACCGGTCTTCCAAACGATATAGAAAGTTCAAAAGTAATATTTAATGAGCTTCTTACGCATGGTCTTGGCGAGCAGACGCTTTATTTTGTTATAGCATTTGTAGCTTGCTTTTTTATCCTTTCAAAAGGTGTGAAAAGTGGCATTGAAAAGCTAAATGTTTGGATGATGCCAAGCCTATTTATTATGGTTTTAATCATGCTTATCTTTTCTATGACGATGAATGGCTTTACAAAGTCTGCTGAGTTTTTACTTGTTCCTGACTTTAGTAAAATTTCATTTAACTCGCTCTTGCTTGCTCTTGGGCTTGCTTTTTGGACACTATCTCTTGGTATGGCAGCGATCATTACATATTCAGCTAGCCTAAGCGATGATACAAATTTAGCTACTTCTACGCTAAGTATTGTTTTTATAAACATCGTCTTAGCCATTATGATGGGTCTTGTTATCTTTACATTTATATTTGAATTTGGCGCAGAGCCGTCTCAAGGACCAGGACTTGTCTTTATCTCGCTTCCAACGCTCTTTGCTAAGCTTGGTGTGATAGGTCAAATTTTAGCTGTGGCATTTTTTGCAGCACTTATCTTTGCTGGCATTACTTCAGCTATCTCTATCGTAGAGCCGTTTGTATTTTTCTTGATCAGAGAGTATGGCATTAGCAGGATAAAAGCTCTTAGCATAGTTGGAACTGGTGTTTTTGTATTGGGATTTTTATGTCTTTTATCAAATATAGAAAATATTGGCGACAAATTTATGCTCTTTGGTAAAAATTTCTTTGATTTTCTTGACTTTACCGCTTCAAATGTTCTGCTTCCAATTAGTGGTATTGGTGGAGCGATATTTGTTGGATATTTTATGAAAAGAGAGGCACTTTATGTGCTATTTAGTCCATATATGAGTGACTTTGTATTTAGTGCGTGGTATTTTTTATTAAGATATGTAGCGCCAGTTTGCGTCTTTATCATCATGATAAATAAATTGTTTTTTTAAGGGTTGTTTATGCAAAAAGTTGAGAAATTTTTTGATAAGGTCGGTGATATAGTCGGCTATATTTGCATGTTTATTATGGCTTTGATGATAATAGACGTCTTTTTTAACGTTGTGGCAAGATACTTTTTCTCTTATGGAAACGTCGCATTTCAGGAGCTTGAGTGGCATTTTTTTGCTGTGATATTTTTGCTTGGCATGAGCTATGCATTAAAAGAAGATGCGCACGTTAGAGTTGATATCTTTTATGCTAAATTTTCACCAAAAAATAAAGCCCTTGTAAATATGATAGGAACTGTTATTTTTGTAATCCCATTTGCACTTTTAGTTTCAAATTTATCATTTGAATTTGTGAGTGATGCTTATACTTCAGCTGAAGCTAGTGCAGATCCAGGCGGTCTTACTCACAGATGGATCATAAAAGCACTTATTCCTTTTTCTTTTTATCTACTTGTATTTTTTGCGATTGGCTTTTTTATAAGAAATTTTAATCTTTACAAAAAAGCTAAAAAGGGGGAATAATGGCTGGTTTGATAATGTTTATAGCCGCACTTTTGATGCTAGGCATTGGCTTTCCGGTAGCCTTTACCTTTGGTGCGGTTTCGATGATATTTGGCATGATTGGTAGTATTGTTGAGAGTATTGGAGACGGAGACGGACTACTTGGAAGTATCGAAGTTTTCAAAGATATGTTTAACTTCATGCCTTATAGAATTTTCTCTATCATGGAGAGTAGAATTTTTATAGCAGTTCCACTTTTTGTCTTTATGGGCGTTGTGCTCCAAAAGTCAAAACTAGCTGAGAGGCTACTTGAGAGCATGGGCATGCTTTTTGGAGAAATTCGCGGAGGTATTGCTATTAGCACTATCTTGGTTGGAGCACTTCTTGCGGCTTCGACTGGTGTTGTTGGTGCAAGTGTCGTTGCAATGGGTGTTATAAGCTTGCCTGTTATGTTAAAGTATAAATACGACCAAGCGCTAGGTTGTGGCACTATATGTGCTGCTGGTACGCTTGGACAGATCATTCCACCTTCTATCGTGCTGATTATTTTGGGTGATATATTTTCAGTGCCAGTTGGTGAGCTTTTTCATCAAGCCATCATCCCAGGATTCACGCTAGTAGCAGTTTATATCATTTATATTTTGATTATTGCTTATTTGAAACCAGATACCGCACCGGTAGTAAAAGATGAGAGCGGTGTTAGTAAATTTAAGCAGATCATGAGAGCATTAATCGCTATCTTTCCGCCGCTTTTACTAGTTATTTGTGTATTGGGCTCTATATTTGCAGGTATCGCTACACCAACTGAAAGTTCAGCTTTTGGTTGCGTTGGAGCCATTATTTTAGCTATTTTTTATAGGACATTTTCATTTTCTATGATAAAAGAGGCATTGGCAGAAAGCGTAAAAACTACAGCACTTGTCTTTGCCATACTTGTTGGTGCGACAGCCTTTTCTATGGTATTTAGTTACACTGGTGGTGATGAGATTGTTGAAAAATTTATGACAAATTTACCAGGCGAGAAGTGGGGCTTTATCATTTTTAGTATGGTTGTCATCTTTGTGCTTGGCTTTTTTATCGACTTTGTTGAAATTTCATATATTGTGCTTCCTATCTTGGTGCCAATAGCCGCAAAGCTTGGTATAAATCCAATTTATCTAGCAATCTTAGTTGCGATGAATTTGCAAACTTCATTCCTAACGCCGCCATTTGGTTTTAGTTTATTTTTCCTAAGGTCAGTCGCACCAGCTGAGATAAAAACGACTGCTATTTATAAAGGCGTTGTGCCTTATATTTTTATTCAGCTTGCTGTACTTGTATTTTTCTGCGTCTTTCTAATGGAATTAAAGCCAATGCTTGATGCGAGCCACGGCGGATTATTAAACTTCTTGCTCTCACTTTTTAAATGATATAAAAGTTTTTGGTTGTAAAATACCAAAAAACAAGCAAAATGGCTAATTTGAGTTTCTAACCAATTTAGCCATTTTCTATGAATTCTTTAAATAAATTTATAAAATTAATGAGGTGGGTGATGGCGAAGAAATTTATCGATGTTATGGATACGACCTTTAGAGATGGCTTTCAGTCAGTTTATGGTGCTAGAGTGCTTATGAACGATTTTTTGCCCGCGCTTGAAGCAGCCAAAGAGGCTGGCATAGAGCATTTTGAATTTGGTGGCGGAGCGAGATTTCAAAGCCTTTATTTTTACCTAAATGAAGATGCTTTTGCGATGATGGATAAATTTAGAAGCATCGTAGGACCAAAAGCAAATCTTCAAACCCTAAGCAGGGGTGTAAACACCGTCACACTTGACACCGGTAGCCGTGAGCTAATCGACCTTCATGCAAAACTTTTCAAAAAACATGGAACCACTACTATTAGAAATTTTGACGCACTAAATGACGTTGAAAATTTAAAGTATTCAGGTGAAAGGATCGCTCATCACGGGCTAAAACACGAAGTCGTAGTTACTATGATGGATCTGCCTAGTGGCTGCGTGGGAGCACACGATGTTAAATTTTATGAGAAAATTTTAAGAGAAATTTTAGATGCAAACATCCCTTATCACAGCGTTTGCTTTAAAGATGCAAGTGGCACAAGTAGCCCACAAAAGGTCTATGAAACTATAAAAATGGCTAGAAAATTATTGCCAGAAAAAACTCACATCAGACTTCACACACATGAAACAGCAGGCGTAAGTGTCGCTTGCTATCTTGCAGCGCTTGAAGCCGGCGTTGATGGCATAGATCTAGCCGCAAGCCCAGTAAGTGGCGGTACAAGCCAGCCAGATATCTTAACTATGCTTCACGCAGTAAAAGGCAAAAACTACGATCTTGGCGGACTTGATGTGGAGAAAATTTTAAAATACGAAAGCGTTTTGAATGATTGTTTAAAAGAGTATTTCTTACCACCTGAGGCTGTGCAAGTAAGCCCACTCATACCATTTTCACCGATGCCTGGTGGCGCACTCACTGCAAATACCCAGATGATGAGAGATAACAACATCTTAGATAAATTCCCAGAGGTCATCCTTGCTATGCGCGAAGTGGTACAAAAGGGTGGATACGGTACTTCAGTGACCCCGGTTAGTCAGTTTTACTTCCAGCAAGCGTTTAATAATGTGATGTTTGGCAAGTGGAAAAAGATCGCTGAGGGATACGGCAAAATGGTGCTTGGCTACTTTGGTAAGACCCCAGTTGCGCCTGATAAAGAGATCATCAAGCTTGCAAGTGAGCAACTAGGCTTAAAACCAACTACAAAACACGCAGTTGATATAGCTGATAAAGATGAGAGTAAGTCGCTTGCACACGTGAAAGAAATTTTAAAACAAAATAAGATCAAAGTTACCGAAGAAAACGTCTTTATAGCAGCAGCTTGTAAAGAAAAAGGCATCGCGTTTTTAAAAGGCGAAGCCAAAGTAAATATAAGAAAAATCGATCCA
The DNA here is from genome assembly GCF_003048555.1 of Campylobacter concisus. Taxonomy (GTDB): domain Bacteria; phylum Campylobacterota; class Campylobacteria; order Campylobacterales; family Campylobacteraceae; genus Campylobacter_A; species Campylobacter_A concisus_AO. The sequence goes on from NZ_PIRR01000006.1 coordinate 51,056, forward strand.
AACACTAAGGCAAATGAATGCAGACAAACTCAAAGTGGCAGATATAGCGTTGTTGTAAATGGTAGCCGCTACAATGTCGAAGTAAGCGAGGGCTTTAACGATAGCATCCAAGTAAAATCAATCACTGAAGTTGAAGGCAAGAGCGTAAAAAATGCCAAAAGTGCAGCAGCAGGTGCAACTGAAAATGATATCGTTGCAAGTTTGCCGGGCGCTGTGCATAAAATTTTAGTAAGCGCAGGAGACCATGTCAAAAAAGGGCAAGCTGTAGTCGTGCTTGAAGCAATGAAGATGGAGATAGAGGTCAAAGCCCCAAAAGATGGTGTGATAGGCTCTATTGAAGTTAGCAAAGGTCAAAGCGTCGCGAACAATCAAGCGGTGGCTAAATTTAAATAAATTTGCCACTTTTAAAAAGATAGTGTTAAGCGAAATTTGATTAACATTTTGATGACTTTTAGGTCAGAATTTATAAAAAATGAAAATTTTAAAAGGAAATAACATGATAAATAAACTAGACGAACTAGGTCTAAAAGAGATCAAAAAGATAAATCACAATCTAAGCTACGACGAGCTTTTTGAGCTTGAAAAGGCAAACAACGAGGGTAGGGTTTCAAGCAACGGCACATTTATGGTTGATACGGGAATTTTTACTGGAAGAAGCCCAAAAGATAAGTATTTCGTCAAGCAAGATCCAAGCCAAAAATACATCGCTTGGGGTAAGATAAATCAGCCTATCACAAAAGAGCTTTTTGACAAGCTTCTTAAAAAAGCAAAAGAGCAGCTAAGTGGTAAAGAAATTTTTATCCAAGATGCATTTTGTGGAGCTAGCAAAAAGAGTAAAAAATCAGTTCGTTTTGTCACAGAAGTAGCGTGGCAAGCGCACTTTGTAAAAAATATGTTTATCCGCCCAAGTGAGGCAGAGCTAGCTAAATTTGAGCCTGATTTTGTAGTATATAACGCTTGTAAGACAAAAAATGAGGACTATAAGGCTGATGGGCTACATTCAGAGGTCTTTGTCATCTTTAACGTCGAAGAAAATGTTGCAGTGATCGGTGGCACATGGTACGGTGGTGAGATGAAAAAAGGCATTTTTTCTATGATGAACTACTGGTTGCCACTTGAGGGCAAACTAAGTATGCACTGCTCTGCAAACGTAGGTGAGAAGGGTGATACAGCGCTATTTTTTGGCCTATCTGGTACTGGTAAAACCACACTTTCAACTGATCCAAAACGCAAACTAATAGGCGATGACGAGCACGGCTGGGACGATGATGGTGTATTTAACTTTGAGGGTGGCTGCTACGCAAAATGTATCAACCTTGATCCAAGTAGTGAGCCAGAAATTTATGCAGCGATCAGGCGTGATGCGCTACTTGAAAATGTCGTGGCTGACGAAAATGGCGTGGTTGATTACAAAGATGGCTCAAAAACTGAAAACACACGTGTGAGCTATCCAATCTATCACATCGACAACTACGAACCAAGCTCAAGTGCCGGCCATCCAAAAAATATCATCTTTTTAAGTGCTGACGCTTTTGGCGTGCTTCCTCCAGTTGCGAAGCTCACAAAAGAGCAGGCGATGTATTATTTCTTAAGTGGCTACACAGCAAAAGTTGCTGGCACAGAGCGCGGCATAACTGAGCCAGTCGCTACTTTTAGTGCTTGCTTTGGCGAGCCATTTATGCCACTTCATCCAACCGTCTATGCAAAACTACTAGGCGAGAAGATCGATAAACACGGCGTTAATGTCTATCTTGTAAATACAGGCTGGAGCGGCGGTGCTTACGGTGTTGGCAAGCGTATGAGCATAAAAGCAACTCGTGCTTGCATAAATGCGATCCTTGATGGTAGCATTACAAAATGCGAATTTGAAAATTTTGATAAATTTAACTTTGCTATACCAAAAGAGCTTGATGGTGTCGAGACAAAACTGCTAAACCCTATAAATACATGGGCAAATCCTGCTGAGTATAACGCTTCACGTGATAAGCTCGCTAAAATGTTTGTTGAAAATTTCAAACGTTACGAAGATGTAAAAGAGGGTGTTGAGTACGCTAAAGCTGGACCAAAAGCTTAATTTATATGGCCTTGCAAAGCTTCTTGCAAGGCTGTTCCTAATATCTTACAAGAATTTTTAGTTGGTATTTTTGATATGGCTAAATTTAAAGTATCTCTCTTCCAAATTCCAAGCTCAAGTATTACATTTGCAAATTTATTCTAGTAAGTAACAAAATATTAGGTATTGCCAAATATATGAGTTACTAATAAAATTTTTCTATTACACTTAGCCTCTAGTTTTTCTTTTTGTGCTTGAACCAGTTATCAAATATCATTTATTGCGATGCTGTTTTTAAAATTTTTATAGGTTTGAGGAAGTAGATAGAGCGCATTAAATTTAGAATAAAAAGAAAAATAAGGGCAAAGTTGCCCTTATAGTTATAAGTGTATATTATGAGTGAAAGTGAAATTCCTCTGGATGATCTAGTGCGTATCTAAATTTCTCCATATCGACCTTTTTATCCCAGATAGATACGATCATGCAGCCAACGGCATTACCGCAAAGGTTACCAACAGCACGCATCTCTGACATAAATTTATCAACACCAAGTAGCACAGCTACGGTGACTACTGGTATGCCAGTGCTCGGAAGTGCGCTTAATGTGCCAGCAAGGACGACAAAGCCCGATCCTGTAACGCCAACTGCGCCTTTACTTGTGATCATTAGCACGATTAAAATGCTTATTAGATGCTCAAAACTTAGCGGTATATTAAATGCTTGAGCTAAGAAAATAACGCTTAGGCTTAGATAGATGTTTGTGCAGTCAAGGTTAAATGAGTAGCCAGTTGGGATGATAAGGCCAACAGCGCCTCTGTTTATACCAGCTGATTCTAGCTTTTGCATAAGTGGCGCAAGAGCTGTCTCGCTCGAGCTTGTCGCAAAAACGACTAAGACTTCTTTTGAGATAAAGCGCATAAATTTAAAGACATTGACTTTGGCAAAGTAGCAAATGACGCCAAGCACGACAAAGATAAAAAAGCAGCTTGCAAGCGCCATAACAACAAGAAGCTCCATCATGCCAAGAAGCGTTCCGATGCCAAATTTACCGATCAAGTAAGCCATCGCTGAAAAGGCAGCCACTGGGCTAAATAGCATAAGCCAAGTAAGTAGCTTTAAGACGTAGTGTTGGATAAATTCAAGCGGTTTTAGGCAAGCTTGCTTTTTATCATGAGCAAGTAGCGAAAGCACGATAGCAACGACTATCGCCATGAAAAGCACTTGAAGTGTGTTTGACTTTATAAATGGATCAAGCAAGTGCACGTAAGGAAATATACCATCAACTGGTACAGCCCCTCTTAAAAGATGAAGTGTATGTGTTAAAAAGCCGCTATTTGCGTCCATATTTGCAGCTTGTGATGTAAATTTAGCCACGCTTGAGGCGTCAAGCTGCGTGTAGTTGAGGTTCATGCCGTGTCCTGGGCGAAGTACCTCGCCAAAGATAATACCAACAGCAAGGGCAAGTGTACTAACGATCTCAAAGTAGATAAACGCCTTTAGTCCGATAGAGCCAAGGTCCTTTAAACTCTCAAGTCCAACGATACCAGAGACGATCGTTAAAAAGATAATAGGGCCGATTAAAATTTTAAGTGCTTTTATAAAATAATCAATGCCTGGCTTGCTTGCTATGCCAAGCTCAGGTGCAACCATGCCGACGATGACACCGCCAACTATACCGATCACAACCCAAATGGCGAGATTGGTAAATAGTCTCACGAAGAGGCTTTTTTGCGTTTTTGCATTTTCCATCAAATTCCCCTTTATAGGCTAGCTTTGACCACCGCAGAGATGATCTTATCGCCTTGTCTAATAGCATCAAGCACCTTTAAACTCTCATCGTCAACGCACTTTCCAAAAACTGTGTGTACGCCGTCTAGATGAGGTTGCTTGCTGTGGCAGATGAAAAACTGCGATCCACCAGTGTCGCGACCTGCGTGAGCCATGCTGAGGCTACCACGCTCGTGTTTTACTCCTTGCTTATCACACTCGCACTTTATCCTCCAGCCAGGACCACCTGTGCCTGTGCCATTTGGGCAGCCGCCTTGGATTACGAAATTTGGTATAACTCTGTGAAAATTTAGGCCATTATAAAAGCCTGATTTTATCAAATGTATAAAATTTGCAACAGCTTGCGGAGCTTCCTCGACAAAAAGTTCAAGTCTAATCTCGCCTTTATCGGTGTTTAAAACCGCAAATTTATCTTTTTTAAGCTCATCTAAATTTATATCATAAACTTTTAACTCATCAAAACGCATGTATATCCTTTTTTACTCTATATTTGTATAAACTGCTTGGACGTCGTCATCGTCTTCTAATTTATCAAGAAGCTTCTCGACCTCAAGCATCTGCTCTTCGTCTAAATTTACAGCTTGGTTTGGCAGGTACTGAAGTGAAGCTTTTTTAACTACTAAATTTAGCTTCTCTATGCCCTCGTGAAGTGTGCCAAAATTTGCATAGTCGCCGTAAACAAATAGCGTCTCATCGTCAGCCTCGATATCACTTAGTCCATAATCAATCAGCTCAAGTTCGATCTCTTCGATGTCTGCGCTTAGCTTTTCAAGCTCAAAAACGCTCTTTCTTGTAAACATAAAGCTAAGGCTACCACTTGGCAAAATTTCTCCGCCATTTTTGCTAAATATCGCTTTAACATTGGCAACTGTTCTAGTTGGATTGTCAGTCGCACACTCAACGATGATTTGCACGCCGTGAGCTGCTTTGCCGTCATAAAAAATAGTCTTAATATCGGCGCTATCTTTGCCATTTGCTCTTTTTATAGCTGCATCGATGTTATCTTTTGGCATATTTTCAGCTTTTGCCGCTGCGATAGCTGCGCGAAGTTTAGGGTTCATATCCGGATCACATCCACCATCTTTTGCAGCTACTGTTATAGCTTTTGCAAGTTTTGGAAATACCTTGCTCATCTTATCCCATCTAGCTTCTTTTGCCGCTCTTCGGTACTCAAATGCTCGTCCCATAAATATCCTTAAATAAATTTTTTACGGATTATAACTAAAAAAATTTTATACTTTTTTAAAACATTTTTAGTTTGCATATTGCGGGTTATTAATTTGTAAATCACAGATTGATATTTGGTAAAAATTTAAGCTAGAGTTTTATAATGACGCACATGATACAAAATGCTCAAAAACAAGATGCAAAAAGCTGCATAAAGCTACTAAATCTAGCAATGGAAGATATCGCCTACAAGCTAAGTGGCTACGACGATCCTATTAAAAGTGATGAAATTTTAGAAATTTTTTTCAAAAGTGAGACAAATAGACTAAGCTATAAAAATGTCTTTGTTTATAAATATAACGAGGAAATTATCGCTGCTATGTGTGCTTACTTTGGTGGCGACGCGGAGCAGCTTGATAGAGAAATTTCACAGCATTTAATGGCTCTTGGCAAAGATGACAAGGTAGAAAAAGAGTGTTTCGACGATGAGTTTTATATAGATAGTATCGCTGTTGATGAAAATTTTAGAGGCCAAGGGCTTGCAAAAGAGCTCATAAGGCATTCATTTGTCAAGGCAAAAGAGCTAGGGCATAAAAAGGTTTCATTAATAGTAGATACAAATAAGCCAAAAGTTCGTAAATTTTACGAGAGTTTGGGTTTTAAATTTAATGTCAAGAAAATTGTAAATTTACACGAATACGATCATATGATAAAGGAGATAATATGAAAACATTTGAAGCAAACAATATCCACTGCCAAAACTGCGCAAATACAATAAAAAACGCACTTGAAGATGACTTTGGCAAGATAGAAGTTGATCTTAGCAAAGAGCCAAGACAAGTTAGTCTTGATATAAAAGATGGCGATGTTGAGAAATTTAAGTCTGAAATGGCTGATTTGGGATTTGACATAATAAAAGAGCTCTGATATGTCTTTAAAAGTCAAACTAAATATAGCAGGAATGAGCTGCGTAAACTGCTCAAATGCTATCGAAAAGGTTTCAAAAAAGATAGATGGAGTACTTGAAGCAAATGTAAATTTTGCAAACGCGAGCGGCGAGTTTATCTTAAAAGACGCGAGTGTGCGTGAAATTTTAGAGCAAAAGATAAAGAAGCTTGGCTACTTTGTAGCAACTGATATTGATGAGTTTGAAGCAAAAAGAAAAGCTCACATTAGAAATATTAGAAATAAATTTATATTTGCATTTATTGCAAGTATCGTAATAATGGTACTTGAGATGTTCGCACCTCACAGCTTGCTAGTAAATTTAGTTATGCTAGCTTTGGCATTTTTAGTTCTTATCTTTAGTGGCAAAGGCTTTTTTACTCACGCCTACGAAGCGGTAAAAAATAGAAATTACGATATGAACGTGCTTGTCGCTCTTGGAAGTGGTAGTGCGTTTTTATACTCGCTTTTTGTGGTGCTTTTTGAAAAATTTTTACCAAATGATCTAAAAAATATCTATGTCTCAGGCGTGGCGATGATAATAGCTTTTGTGCTTCTTGGCAAGTATCTTGAAGAGCGTTCAAAGGCAAAAGCAGGGGATTATCTAAAGAGACTACTTAAAATTTCTCCAAAAACTGCATTTTTACTTATGCCAGATGGAAGAAATAAAGAAGTACCAGTAAGTGAGCTAAAAATAGGAGATATCGTCGTTGTAAAGAATGGCTACAATGTTCCATGTGACGGTGTGATAGTCCAAGGCGGAGCTGAAATCGATGCTTCGATGCTAACAGGCGAGAGTTTGCCAGTTTATAAAGAGGTGGGCGACAATGTATTTGCAGGTACATTAAATACAAATGGCTATATAAGTGTCAAGATGACAAAAAGCTCGTTTGAAAGCTTATTGTCTCAAATTTTAAGCTTACTAAATGACGCTAGTACGAAAAAGATGCCAATAGGCAGGCTCGCTGATAAGATAGCAAATATCTTTGTGCCAAGCGTTGTAGCGATATCAGTGCTTACGTTTTTGGCTTGGATCGTTTTTAGTGGAAATTTTGCCTATGCGATCTCTTGTGCAATCTGCGTTCTCATCATCTCATGCCCATGCGCTCTTGGACTTGCTACTCCAATAGCAATAGTAAGCTCGCTTGCACGTGGTGCAAAAGCTGGAATTTTGGTAAAAAATCCAGAAGTTTTAGAGCTAATAAAAGATGCTAAATTTGTAGCATTTGACAAAACTGGCACACTTAGTAAAGGGCAAATCAGCGTCAAAAGCTCAAATTTAAGTGAGCAAGATCTAACACTTATCGCTTCTGCTGAAAATTTAAGTGAGCATCTCATCTCAAAAGCTATCGTTAGATATGCAAAACAAAAATGTATAGATTTACAAAAGCTAAATGGTAAATTTCAAAATGTTGTCGGGCAAGGCATCATCTATGAAGATGAGAATAATCAGATAATAATCGGAAACGAAAAGCTGCTTTTGGCAAATGAAGTTAGTTTAAATCCGGATGAAAGTAAAGCTATAAAAGAGGCTACAAACGATGGAAGTGGCGTCATACTTTGTACTATAAATAAAAAATTTGTTGGTTTTTTAACGCTTAGTGATGAGCTAAAAGATGAGGCGAGCGATGTTATAAATGAGCTTACTAGTCTAAATTTACAAAGTGTGATCCTTTCAGGCGATGATGAGAAGGTGGTCGCAAGTATCGCCAAGAAGCTAAATGTAAGCAAATATCACGCAAATATGTTGCCTGAAGATAAATTTAATGAGATAAAAGAGCTTGCAAATCATGGTGGCGTTATCTTTGTTGGAGATGGCGTAAATGATTCACCATCGCTTAAAGAGGCAAGTGTTGGTATCGCCATGAACTCAGGCTCAGATATAGCAAAAGGTGCTGGAGATATCGTGCTTGTTAAAAATGATTTGCGTGGCGTGACCGGGCTAGTTAGACTGGCAAATGCTACTATGGCAAACATAAAAGAAAATTTATTTTGGGCATTTATGTATAACGCGATTTGTATTCCAGTAGCTGCTGGTGTACTTTACCCGGTCTTTGGACTACTTTTAAGCCCAGTTTATGGCTCAATGGCGATGTGTCTTAGCTCTGTTACTGTCGTTTTAAACGCACTTAGACTTAGATATTTACGACTTAAGGATTAAAATTGAGGCTTGGAGAACTTTATAGTGTTGTAGCGGCTGCACTTGCTGCAAATTTTAGTGGCATTTTGGATGTTTCATCTTTTATGCGTATCAAAAAGACAAATGCGTGGATAACGCAGACTAATAGCGAAGCAAATAAAAAAGGCAATGAGCTTTATGCTAAATTTATCAAAGATGAAAGTAGTGCAGCTTTATGTGACGATTTTGTCATTTTAAAGTCAAAATTTGAGGCAAGTTACTATTTTTCGTCTGCAAAAGATGATCTAGTTCAATTTTATAAGGCTATAAATTTTCAGCCAAAAATGGGTGAAGTTGATAGCATATCAAATCAATTAATTTTAATAGCAAATATTTTAAAAAGCAAAGCATCTAAGGAGTCTATGAAACTTCTTGCAGCTTTTAGTGTCTCATTTTTCTTGCCTTATGCTAAACAGCTTTCAAGAGATATCCAAAAAGACGCAACTAGCAATTTTTATAAATCAATGGGATATTTTTTAGAGGATTTTTGCTTAGTTTTAGAAACTATTATTGGTAAGGCTTAGTTTTAAGCTTGTGCCATTTCTATCATTTGAGTTTTAATGCTTAAAATGTTATTTTGAATGGCTGACTGCTCTAAATTTAAGTAATGAAGCATTTGCATAGAATTACGATCTTTTAGGCTTTGGATGCTTGAAATTTGATGTGAAATATCTAGCTTTTGATCTTGTAATTTTTCTAAGTCCTTTTGTAACTGTATGGCACTTGCTTTATTAATAATTATAGGGGAAATTTTAGCATCTTCTCTTTGTTCTACATGTACTTCATTGCTTCTAACAATATCTTTCTTGTCATAGCCAGAAGATACTAACATGCTTGTTTTTGAGCTATTTGAAGAGATAGATGTATAGCCATCATGATAGAAAATATTTGAGTTCATGTTCGCATCTATTTGCATATCATCCTTCCTCTTATAGATTATTTTTATTTTAAACTATATTCAATAGAAAATTAAAATAG
>NZ_PIRR01000070.1:0-5894 GCF_003048555.1 Campylobacter concisus
ATTGATAGGTTTTATATGGTGCTTTTTATTTGATAGTGCTTTTTTAGCATTACTATATTTATATTTTTTTGTGACGAAAACTACTTTTAGAATAATGAAATTAAAATTTAATATTAGACTTGCATTATTTTTGCTTAAAAACTCATGGCCATTGGCAGTATCTAGTATAATTATAACTGTTTATATGAGAATAGATCAGATTATGTTAAAAGAAATGCTTGGTAGTGACGTTGTTGGACAATACGCTGCTGCTATCAGGATTAGTGAGTGTTGGTATTTTGTTCCAGTTACTGTAGTTTTGTCTTTTTTTCCAGCAATAATTAATGCAAAGAGTGTTTCTGACGAACTTTTTTATGAAAGAGTAAAAAAATTATATTTTTATATAATAATATTTTCACTACTTGTTGCTATAATTACGACATTTACATCAGATTATGTTATAAAATTTTTATATGGGTATCAATATAACCAAACATCAGATATATTAATCGTCCATGTTTGGACTGGCATATTTGTTGCATCTGGTGTAGTTACTAGTAAGATAATTGTGGTAAATAAAACACAATTAAATGGTATGATTTGTACTTTTATTGGAATGCTTACAAATGTAATGTTGAATTATATTTTAATACCAACATATGGTGCCATTGGTGCAGCGGTTGCTACTATAGTTGCTCAGTTTGTATCAGGTTTTATAGTTCCTGTATTTTTTAGAATTGATAAAGAATATCCCATGATTGTTTTTAAATCTTTATTATATGGAGTTAAAATTTGAAAGTATATATAGCCGGACACAAGGGCCTTGTCGGAAGTGCTTTATTTAGAAGGTTAACTAGTGACGAGGTTAATTTCAAAATTATTTTAAGGGATAAAGAAGAACTTGATCTCTTAAACAGAGAAGCTGTATTTAATTTTTTTAAGACACAAAAACCGGATTGGGTTTTTTTGGCAGCAGCTAAAGTTGGTGGAATATATGCAAATAGTACATTTCCGGTTGAATTTTTGTTAGAAAATACAAGGGTTCAAAATAATGTAATAGAAGCCGCTTTTGAAAATGGTGTTAAAAAGCTTTTGTTTTTAGGTAGTAGCTGTATATATCCAAAATTGGCACCACAACCTATCAAGGAGGAGTATTTGCTTAGTTCTGGTCTTGAAAAGACCAATGAGGCTTACGCTATAGCAAAAATAGCAGGCATAAAATTATGCAATTCTTATAATAGTGAATATGGTACAGATTATATATCAGTAATGCCTACAAATCTTTATGGTTTAAACGACAATTATCATCAACAAAATGCACATGCATTGCCTATGCTTTTAAGGAGATTTCACGAAGCCAAGATAAATAATAAAAAAGAGGTTTCTATTTGGGGAAGTGGAACACCTATGAGAGAATTTATGTTTGCTGATGATCTAGCCGATGCTTGTGTTTTTCTTATGAAAAATAAAACCTCAAAGGAAATAGGAGAGCTTATTAATATAGGAACAGGTGTTGATTGCACTATTTTAGAACTTGCGCAGATAATAAAAAAAGTAGTTGGGTATAACGGAGATATAGTTTTAGATAGAACAAAACCAGATGGTACTCCAAGAAAACTCTTGGATGTTTCTAGATTAAAGGCGCTAGGTTGGGTTGCTAAGACGTCTTTGGAGGATGGTTTAAAAAAAACTTATAATGATTTTTTAAACAATAAAAATTTGAGGATGTAAAATGAGCATATTTGTAAAAGCGATAAATTTATATAAAAAATATGGTTATGACATAAAAACAGGACTAAATCCTATGCATTTTGGTGGGAAGGTACCTTTATATTTTCCATTTACATATATTTTTAAGAAAGGTTCTATAAACGAATTAATTACGGGGAGGTATCGCACCGGTCGAAGTGTATATGATAGAAAGTTTATCGAGTATTTATGACCCAAAAAATATATTTATTATTGGCAATGCCTTTGGATGGAGTACTGTTGTAATAACTTTAGCTTTTTCAAAATCTAAAATAGTTGTTATAGACGCTGGAATTGAAGGTAAGGATAATATGTTTGGAATAGAATTAAGCAACAAGATAGCAAAAAATGAAAATTTAAATTTTGTTGTGGAATATGGATATTCTCCACAAAGTAATAGGAATATAATAGGTAAGCATTTTGGTGACGAAAAGATAGATTTTGTTTTTATAGATGGTTTGCATACAAACGAGCAACTTTTAAAAGATTTTTATGGGGTCTTAGATTATGTTCATGAAAATACCATATTTTTATTTCATGACGTTATAAATTGGAAAATGGAAAGTGCATTTTTAACTATTAAAAATTATTTAAGGTCTTATAACTCGACTTTGCTTTATAGGACTACATCTGGTATGGCTGTTTGCTTACCAAAACAAATTTCAGATGAAATTTCAAATATTTTTGACTGTTTTACAGAAAATAGTAATTATATACAGGTTATCAAAAATTCCATAACAATAAAAGCAAAAATAAAATCTTTTATTGGTAGTTTTTTGCCAAAATTTTTAAAAGATAAGATAAAAAAGGTAATTGATTGAATATAGGAATGTATATCAAATGGGATAAATTCTCTATAAATAATAATGGAAATGTTATTGGTGATGAACTTTGGGGTGAGACTCTTTGTAGATCTATTAATAGACAATACAAAGATATAAAAGCTGAGCTTTATGCACCAAATTATTTACCTAAAGAAAAGCTAGATGTATTGATATATTTAAACGACAATAAACCTATTGGGAATTTGGCTCGTAAGCATATACTATATCTTCAAAATGGATATGGAAGAGAGGCTGAAATCATAATAAAAGAACTTGTCGAAAATGACTATGACGGATATGTATTTTTTTCAAAAAAGATGCAAAAAATATATGAAGAAAAATATAAAAAAAATAGCTTATATATGCCATTTGGTGCAGATACCGATTTTTTCTATCCAAGAGAAAAAATAGCTAAGTTTAACTTTGATTGCTCTTATGTTGGAAGTGATATAAAAGGTGAAAAAGCAACAATGAAGTATTTGTATCCAGCTATTGATTTTAATTTTGGTCTTTTTGGAAACTGGAAAATTAATAGGCACAGATTTATGATATGGAAAAATTTTACTAAAAAGCCTCCTTACAAAAAAGTTTTTGATAAATTATCATTGGGTAAAATAAAGCAAGAGAATATCCCTTATTTATATAGTTCCAGTAAGATTAATCTTAACTGTACACTACAAGATTGCATAGATTGGGATGTTGTTACTCTTAGAACTTATGAGGTGTTAGCCTGCAAGGGTTTTTTAATAACAGACATGGTACCATCTGCATGCAAAACAATGCAAGAATGTATGGTTTTTACAAGCGGCGGTGATGATTTACGTGAGAAGATTAGATATTATTTGAGTAATGATGCAAAAAGAGAAGAAATAGCACAAAATGGCTATGAATATGTAGTAAAAAATGCATCAATAGATGCTAGGGTAAAAGAGTTAATAACATATATAAAAGGGGTAGTTAATTGAAAGTAGTTTTTGCTAATTTGCCACATATTAGATCTAAAAATTCTAGTGTTGATAATAATTTTAAAGTTGATGGTTTTATTTTTAAAAGAAATTTATTAAAAATAAAAGGTTCAAGTAAAGTATTTAATTTTTTAAATAAAAATTTTGGACTTGGTAAAGGTGTTAGGTATGGCGTGCGTGCTGGTTCTAGATGGCCTTGGACTATGCCAATGCCACATAAAGGATCCCCTTTTCCATTTTTTATGGCCTATGCAGCTTCTAATCTCCAGGCTAATGGTTTCAAAGTAAATATTCTTGATGCTGTAGCAGAGGAAGAGTATTCTTATGATAATTTTTTAGAAGAGATCAAAAGAGAAAATGCTGATATTGTGGTAATTGAGTGTTCTACTCCTACAATAGATATAGATGTCTGGTTTGCAAATAGGGTTGCTGATTTTGCAAAAGTAGCACTTGCAGGACCGCATCTAAATAGTATGACAGCGAAAGAGATACAGGATAAAAATCCAAAAATAAATTTTTATCTTTTAGGAGAATATATATTAAATTCTTTAGATATGGTGATGCAATTAAAAGATGGAGTATATCCATCAAAGGTTTTAAAGGATATAGATTCCATACCATTTGCTTTTAGGGATTATAAAAGTGTTAAAAAGTATTATGATCCAACTATGCCTACTCCAAAGCCGCAACTTCAAATTTATGGAAGCAAGGGGTGTGCATTTAAATGCACTTTTTGCTCATGGCCTCAAAATATGTATTTTGGTAATGTCTCTTTAAGACAACCCGAGAAAATAGCAGAAGAAATAAGAGAAAATATTGCAAAATATGGTTTTAGGAGTATATTTTTTGACGATGATACTTTTAATATGGGAACAAAGAGGATTTCTGAGTTGTGTGACTATCTGAAAGAAATAGGGCTTCCCTGGACTATGATGGGTAGACTAGATATATCTCCAGATTGGCTATATGATAAAATGATTGATAGTGGCTGCGTCGGTATGAGATTTGGCATAGAAACATTTAGTATTGATGTGCTTAAAAACGTTGAAAAAGGTATAGAAAGAGTTGATTTTAAATCTACACTCGAATATATTAGCGAAAAATACCCAAAGCTAATGCTACATATTACCATGATGAGTGATATGCCCGGAATGACAGATGAGATGCACAAAAAAGATATGCAAATTATTCGTGATATGGGATTTTTAAATAAAGATATATATAGAACTTATCAGCTTTCAAAATGTGTGCCTTTTCCTGGTACGAAACTTTACAAACAAATTGTTGAGAAATTTGGTGAAGATAAGTTAAAGCAATATAGGTTATATGATGGTGGTCAAGACACTATAATGAAAAGCATAAAAGAATGAAAATTTTAATAGTAGGTGCTTCTAGTTTTATAGGTTTTGGAATTTATAGCAGACTTAAAACAATAAAAAAATATGTTATAACTGGAACATATTTTAGAAATAAAAAAGATGATGATTTTTTATTTTTGGATATAACAGATAAAGATAGTATTAAAGATATAATGATTGAAAAAAAACCTGATACGGTTCTATGGATAGCTGGATCTAAAAATTTAAAACTATGTCAAGATAACATGGAGTATGCAAAAAGTGTAAATGTATATCCTGTGAAAAACGCTATTGATACAATAAAAGAGTATGGGCTAAATACAAAATTTATATTCTTTTCTAGTGATTATGTCTTTGATGGAAACAACGGAAAATATAGAGATAGTGATATTCCAAGGCCTAATACAAATTATGGTATATCTAAATTTGAAGCAGAAAACCAGATTACTGTTTCAAATTTAGATTATATCGTGATAAGAACCTCTGCTGTTATGGGTAAGGGAGGTATTTTTTTTGATTGGATACTTAAAAACTTAAGAGATAGTGAATTTATTGATTTGTTTGAAAATGTTTTTTTTACACCAACTCCTTTGGGGTTACTTGTTGATAACGTGGAGAATATTTTAAATAATCAAAAATGGAACAAAGGCACAATTCATATTTGCGGAGAAAAAAAATTTAGCAGATATGAGTTTGGAAAATACATAAAAAGTTTAAATAACAGTTTTAAGGCTAAAATTAATCCTAGCTTAAATAAACTAGACACATTTCAAAGCGATTTATCTTTAGTATCGTCAAATTGCTCTATTAAAAGAAAAAGTCTAGACGATTATTTTTTGTTGGAGATTGGATAAAATGATACAGTTTATTAAAAATTATTATAATTTTCATGATAATAGAGGTAACTTTGTTGGCCTAGTAAATTTTGGTGCTTGGAGAGAGATAAACCTAATAACATCTGATAAAAATTCTATAAGAGGCGGACACTACCATAAGAACACAATAGAAACTTTTATTAT
>NZ_PIRR01000071.1:0-5851 GCF_003048555.1 Campylobacter concisus
CCAGCACTACAAAAGACAGATCGTCGGCAGCATCCGATGAGTATAAGAGAAAGAAATAGCATAAAGCGCGATCAGCTCGCCATTAAATTTCTTAAATTTCCTATATAAAAATAAAATAATAAAAATAACTAAACCTTCTAAGAATGCTTCATAAAGTTGGCTAGGATGCCTTGGCTGGCCAAAAACATTTATCGCCCAAGGCACATCCGTAACTCGTCCAAAAAGCTCTTGATTTAAGAAATTCCCAATCCTGCCAAATGTATAGCCAAAAGGTATGCAAACGGCACAAAGATCAAGTAGCTGCCATAAATTTTGTTTATACCTTTTGCAAAATAGATATGTTGCAAGCAAAAAGCCAACTACTGCTCCGTGGTAACTCATGCCACGAATTCCTATAAACTCGCCGTTATGAAATGGATTAAAAATTTGCCAAGGTTGCGTCAAGTAGTAGCTTACTTCGCCTGAATATACTAAAACCCAGCCAAGCCTGGCGCCTAAAATAACGCCTATTTCAACCCAGAAAAAGTAATTATCCAAGAGCTGATTTGAGATTGGGATTTTATCTTTTTTAACGAGATATTTTGCCATGGCAAGCGCTAAAACAAGGGCTAAAATATACATAAGCCCGTACCAGTGCACGCTAAAGCCAAAGACGCTAAATGCTACCGGGTCAAAGTGGTTATAAATGTCGTTCCAAATTTCCATTTTTACTTTCTTTTTAGAATTTTTGCGATTTTACAATGATTTAGCTTTGATGAGCGAATAAACTCTTGCCACTAAGTGCAAGGGCTAAAAATTTAAACTCACTTGCTTCAAATTCTTTGCAAAATTTAAAAAGCTCGGCAAACTCAGCTTCATTTAAATTTATGCTCCAGATTGCTCCAAGGTCATTAAAATCTCTTTCAAACTCACTTAAATTTTTAGTGGCAAAGTAGTGCTCAAAGCGGCTCATCAGCGAAAATGGCGTAAAAAATTTAACCTCATCTTTTATCTCAAATTTCATCACGCCACCATCTTTTATGGCTTCGTTTATCGCTTCATTTACAGCCCCTGAGTAGGCTCTGACTAGCCCTCCAGTGCCAAGCTTTATCCCACCAAAGTAACGAACTATCAAGACACCAACATTTATTAGCTCAGCGCCCCTTAGCGCGTTTAGGCTTGGCTGACCGCTAGTGCCCTTTGGCTCGCCATCGTCGCTTTGATTTTCAACAATTTGTCCGTATTTGTTTAATTCCCTTGTCGCCCAAACTACGTGAACAGCCTTAAAATGCTCCTCTTTTAGGCGTTCATGCAAGCTTTTAAATTCGCTTATCGGGCATAAAAATGCTAAGAAATTTGACTTTTTTATATCAAGCTGGGCTTTAAAAATCCTATCAATCGTCTGCAAATTTGCTCTTTTTATAAAATTTCAAAAATCTTATCAATTTGCTAATTAAAGCCTTGTAAATTCAGACAAATTTATATTATTAAGGAAAAGATAGTAGAATTTTGCAATTTTTTATGAAGGACTAAAATGATACAAACTTGCCTATTTCCAGCGGCTGGATATGGAACGAGGTTTTTACCAGCTACAAAATCGCTCCCAAAAGAGATGTTGCCGATCCTTACAAAACCGCTCATTCACTACGGCGTTGATGAGGCGCTAGAGGCTGGCATGGATAATATGGCCTTTGTCACAGGACGCGGGAAAAGGGCGCTTGAGGACTATTTTGACATCAGCTACGAGCTAGAAAAAGAGATCGCAGGTAGCTCAAAAGAGTCTTTGCTTAGCGAAGTTAGAAATTTAATGAGCTCATGCACATTTTCATTTACGAGACAAAATGCCATGAAAGGGCTTGGACATGCTATTTATACGGGCAAAACGCTAGTTCGTGATGAGGCTTTTGGGGTCATTTTGGCAGATGATTTATGCATAAATGAAAATGGTGAGGGCGTGCTTTCACAGATGGTTAAAATTTATGAAAAGTATCGCTGCAGCGTCGTAGCTGTGATGGAGGTGCCAAAAGAGCAGACTAAATCTTATGGCGTCGTAAGCGGTAGGTTTATAGAAGATGATCTCATAATGGTCGATGATATGGTTGAAAAGCCTGATCCTGCCGAGGCTCCGACAAATTTAGCGATAATCGGGCGCTACATTCTAACGCCAGATATTTTTAACATTTTAGAGCGAACAAAACCAGGTAAAAACGGTGAAATTCAGATTACGGACGCATTAAAAGCGCAGGCAAAAGATGGCATGGTGCTGGCTTATAAATTTAAGGGCAAGAGGTTTGACTGTGGCAGCATTGATGGCTTTGTCGAGGCTACAAATTTCTTTTACGAGCGCAGTAAATGATAGAGACTTCATTTAAATTTAACTTTGCAAGCAGCGAGGTTATTGACTCCTACGCCAAACGCATAAACGACGAGTACGAAAGCGGCGAGATAGGCTACTATCACTTGCCAGTGCTTGGGCAAAATTTACTTGGCGAGATCGAGGAGTATGAAAAGGGCCTTGCTCATATCAAAAACGTCGTGCTAGTTGGCATTGGCGGTAGCAGTCTTGGCGTAAAGGCGCTAAAATCGATGCTTGAAGGCACAAAGGGGATAAAAAGAGAGCTTTTGTTTTTAGATAACGTCGATCCTTGCAGCTACAAAAGCACGCTTAGTGGGCTAAAATTTGACGAGACACTTTTTGTAATAAGTTCAAAATCAGGCAACACTATCGAGACGATCACTATTTTTAAGTGCTTGCTTGATGACTTTAAACCTCAAAATTTAGGCAAAAATTTCCTCATAATCACCGATCCTGAGACAAATTTAGAAAATTTTGCCAAAGAAAATGGCATTAAATTTTTTAACATTCCAAAAAATGTTGGCGGGAGATTTAGCGTGCTAAGTGCGATCGGTCTTGTGCCTTTTGGCATCTGCGGATATGATATAAAGGCACTACTGGAGGGCGCACTTGCTTGCAAGAAGCAATACATCGAGCAAAAAGATAGCTCCATAGTCGCTAAAGCTTACCACTACGCCACTAGCAGAAATGCCAGTATAAATGTCATTTTTAGCTACTGCGATAGATTTTTTGAATTTAACGACTGGTACGTGCAGCTTTGGGCGGAGAGCCTTGGTAAAAAAAGAGGCTATAAAAGGGTTGGTCTTACGCCAGTTGGACTTGTCGGCAGCCGCGATCAGCACAGCTTTTTGCAGCTTATCATGGACGGCGTAAAAGATAAGAGCGTGACATTTATAAAGATAAAAGATCACGCAAGTGACAAGACTATCCCAAGCTTTAGTCTAAAAGAGCTTGAAGAGTGCGATTTTGTAGCGGGTCTAAGCCTAAATGAGCTTATAAATTTGCAGTGCGATGCGACAGCTATGGCACTGGTGCAAGAGGGCATAAGTGTCGATACTATCACGCTTGAGAGGCTTGATGAGTTTCACGCTGGCTGGCTCATTTTCTACTACGAGTTGCTTACCTCGGCCACTGGCATCATGTTAGGCATCAACACCTACGATCAGCCAGGCGTTGAGATAGGAAAACGTATCCTAAAAACTATGCTTTTAAAGTAGAAAATGAAGAAATTTCTACTTTTAGCTCTTTTTGCCACACAAATTTTTGCCTTTTCGGCGAGTAAATTTGTAAATGACACTAGGTCGCAGATCGGTGTGACGCTAAGTTACGATCCAAGCTATGAGCGGCTCGCTTACCCAATGGGCGACGTGGATATCAAAAAGGGCGTTTGCACCGACGTTGTGGTAAGGGCACTACGTCATCAGGATATGGATCTGCAAAGGCTCATTTTTGAAGATATGAGTAGAAATTTCGCAAGCTATCCTAAAAAATGGGGCCTTAAAAAGGCTGATAAAAACATCGATCACAGGCGTGTTTTAAACATCGCTACCTATCTAAAAAGAAAAGGTTTTGAGGTGAGCGATGATAAATTTCTGCCAGGGGATATCGTCACATGGATGCTGCCAAGAAATCTACCTCACATCGGCGTGATTTCAGATAAATTTGAAGGCCAAACGCCGCTTGTCATCCACAATATCGGCTCTGGCGTGCAAGAAGAAAACATACTTTATAGCTACAAGATCACAGGGCATTTTAGGCTAAAGTAGCAAAATGGCTTTTTAATCAAATTTTAGGCAAAATCGCAAAAAAATAAATTCAAGGAAAAATAATGTTAGAAGTTAGGGGACTTACTCAAAGATTTGCAAGCAGTTTGCTATTTGAGGATGTAAATTTAAAGCTAAATCGCCACAACAGATACGGACTAATCGGTGCAAATGGCGCTGGTAAATCGACATTTTTAAAAATTTTAAGCGGAGCTATCGAGCCAACTAGCGGCGAGATCATCATAGAAAATGGACTAAAGGTTGGCGTGCTTGGGCAAGATCAGTTTGCGTTTGAAAATTTCACACTAAAAGATGCGGTGCTTTATGGCAACAAGCGCCTATATGACGCTGTCAAAGAGAAAGAAAAGCTTTATATGAGCGAGGAATTTACAGATGAGATAAATGAGCGCTTAAGTGAGCTTGAGATGATAAGTGCCGAGGAGGATCCAAGCTACGAGTACGAGACTAGGATAGAAAAAATTTTAAGCTCGCTTGGGCTAAATGAATTTGATAAGCTCATGAGCGAGGTCGAAAACTCAGATAAAGTTAAGGTCTTACTAGCTCAAGTGCTTTTTCCAAAGCCAGACATCTTGTTTTTAGACGAGCCGACAAACAACCTTGATATAGACGCGATCGCGTGGCTAGAAAATGAGCTAAATCGCCACGAGGGCACACTTGTGGTTATCAGCCACGACAGGCACTTTTTAAATAGAGTTTGTACAAACATTTTGGATGTGGATTTTAAGAAAATTCGCGAGTTTTCAGGCAACTACGACGACTGGTATATGGCTGCAAATTTGATCGCAAAGCAGCACGAAATGGAGCGTGATAAGAAGCTAAAAGAGAAAGAGGAGCTAGAGAAATTTATCGCGAGATTTTCAGCAAATGCGAGCAAGGCAAAGCAAGCAACCTCTCGTGCAAAACAGCTTGAAAAGCTAGATATCGCCGAGATCGCAGTCTCAAGCAGGCGCGATCCAAGCATATTATTTCGTGCAAACCGTGAGATAGGAAACGAGCTAATAGAGCTAAAAAATATAAGTAAGAAATTTGATGATAAGGTGATATTTGAAAACTTTAACTTTAAGCTTGAAAAGGGCGACAAGCTAGCCATCATCGGTCATAACGGCGTTGGTAAAAGTACGCTTTGCAAGATCATAATGGGCGAGCTAAAGCCTGATACTGGCGAGGTGCATATAGGCGCAACCATCGAGCTAGGATATTTTGCCCAAGATACGGTAAATAAGATAGATGGCGAGCTAAAGCTTTATGAATACTTGCAAGATGCCAAAAACAAGGACATCGACGAGATCAGAAAGTGTCTTGGTAGGATGCTCTTTAGTGGCGCTGAGCAAGAAAAGGCAGTGGGCGCGCTAAGTGGTGGCGAAAAACACCGAGTAAGGCTAGCTCAGCTCATGCTTCATAGACCAAATTTACTTGTCATGGATGAGCCAAACAACCACCTTGATCTTGAGGCTATCATCGCGCTTGGCGAGGCATTTTATAACTTTAATGGCTCAGTTGTTTGTGTGAGCCACGACAGGGAGCTAATAGACGCCTTTGCAAATAGAATTTTACACCTAAAAGGCAATGGCGAGGTTGTTGATTTTAAAGGAACATACGAAGAGTATAGAGCAAATTTAGGCCTTGAAGGATAATTTACCTCATTAGCTCCTAACCCACTAGGAGCTAATATACACCGATAATATTTTAAGTAAATAATAAAACTAAATATTAAAAATTTATAGAGCAATCT
>NZ_PIRR01000072.1:0-5022 GCF_003048555.1 Campylobacter concisus
GGTTTATAGGGTTTAGTTTATATATGCGTATCCACTTCTTTTTTCTATATTTATAGAAGCTACATTGTTATTTTTATCTGTTAAAACTATCTTACAATCACCTTTTAATAGTCTTGAATAAGGCCTTTTTGCTCCTTTATTGTTAGTAACACTCACCACTCTCATGGGCCTACCTAATTCATCAAAATCAATGGTTTGCGTTTTGCCTTTTCCGCAACTACCGACAAATTTAACCGATTTTATGCCATATTTTTTTTCAATATTTAAATCTGTATTAATTTTATTGCAATAAGATTGTGGAATGCCTCTCCAGCCCGCACTTAAGAATTTACTTGATTTTTGTGTATCGATGGCAACCTCTTCTTTGGAATTTAAATTACCGCTAAATTTATTACCACTACCCCTTTTATCATAAAAAATACTATATTTCCAAGATTTAACCCCAGGCTCATCTACAGAGCACTCTTGCAAACTAGTGTCATTAACAGCTATCCCCCATCTCATTTTAAACCAAAATTTTTCATTTTCAGAATGTACAAATTTATCATCTTGCATGGCAAGGTGTTGGGCGTATCTTATATGCGTTAGCATCTGTGTAGCTGCCTCTCTAGCTCCGTTTATTTCTAGCCTTGGTATGATCATTGCTGCAAGTATGCCAACGGCAATGATTACAAATATAAGCTCTATAACAGTAAAACCATTGTTTTTATGCATCTACCTGCCTCTTACATCAAAATTTGCAATTACTTTTCCCATTTTTTCTATGCAAAATTTTGATTTTCCATCTAGATCGGCGTTTAATAATAAATTTTTAGACTCATCTCTTACATCTATACCATAAAATTTAAGTCTTAATGCAAGCTTTTTATTATCAGTGTATAAATCCTTAATTTCCGCTTCTTTTAATTTAGCAGCAAGCTCTTTTACAACATCAAATTTATAGACAAAATGCTTTGTTGGGTTATCTAAAAATAGGTAAAAAATTTGATTAAATACGATCATCGACCAGTTTAAGGCTAAAAAAAGCATCACTAAGGTCGTGCAAATTTTATAGCCTTTTCTAAATTTTGGCAATCTTACGCGATATGAATTAAAAAAAACTCTTACCATAAGTGGCGTTGCGATCACGCAAAATGGCAAAAACTGCTCAAGCTCCAGTCTTTGACGCACAGAGACTATCATACAAAAGCAAAACGAGCAAATCGCAATAAACCATAAAAGATCCTTCTTTTCCTTAACCCAAATTCTATAAATCGTATAGACAAAAAAGATAAAAATAAATGGCGAAAAAACAGCGGCAAAGATACCAAAAGTATCGATAAAGTGCCCACTTGGCCTACCATTTGTATCAAAACCAAAAAAGTAAAGCGTGAGTAAAAATAAAATAGCACTTAGCCAAGCAAGCGGCGGCCTTCTTTTATAAAGTGAAAATATAAAAAATCCTACGTAAAATATCAAAAAATCGCCATCTATAAAAAAAGAAAGGCAAAAAAATGTTACAAATAAAATTTTATTTTTAACATGAAAAAAGTATATACATAGGAGCGCCAGCATAACACAAAGCCCAGCATTATTGACGATAAGGGCTGAAGCTAGCGTGCCAGGAAGTAAGATAAAAAGCAATACTGCAATAAGTCTGTCAAACTCCAATTTAATGTAAAATTTGCTTATCTTATACATTAAAACGACACTTATTACATGAAAAGCGATCATTACGGATCTTAAAGCAAGATCTGTTTGACCAAAAATTTGAACGCTTAATTTTAAAACATAGCTAAGAAAATTTTGTTTATTAAAAAAAATTTCAGCTTCACTGTAACTTATACTAAGAGAATTTGCCGTATAAAGTAAAAATATACAATCGATCAAACATATTAAAAATACGCTAAAAGCGACGTGATGTCCAACAAATTCTCTAAATTTATCTAGCAAAAATTTTCCTTAAATATGTATATCCCAAAAAAACTCAATCCAATCGTGAGCCTCTTTTACCTTAAATTCTGGCAAAAGCAGAGCTTTCTCTTTATAAAAGACGGTCGCTATTTTTATATCTAAATTTGGATAACGCTTAAGCAGTTCTCTTTTTATCTCGACCATGCTCTCACCACTGTCGATGATGTCATCGACGAGCAAAATTTTAGTGTATTTGCTAAGATCTGGTACGTTAAAGATGTTAATCGTATCAAGCTTATTTGTATCTTCATAGTGGATAGAATTTAGGGTAAATAAATTTCTATTATTAAGCGCAACAGCTAGCGAATGGCCAAGCGTTAGACCACCTCTTGCCACAGCTAGTATCACCTCTGGATCAAATTCATCTTTTATCTGTTTTGCCATCTTTTTAGTATCAACAGCAAATTCATCATAGCTATAAAATATCATCTTTCTTCCTTATCAATGCACTAAAAATACGATAAAACTAATGAGCGCTAGCACGACTACACCTAAATTTATATCGCTAAATTCTCTCTTTATGAGCTTAACTATAACGTATGACATAAAGCCAAATGCAAGGCCGTTTGTGATCGAGTAAGTAAGCGGGATAAGCACAACTATAAAAAATGTCGCAACTGCAATGGCTGGATCTTTGAAATTTATACTAGCAAGCTCAGCAAACATAAGCACGCCAACCATTACAAGGATCGGATATATGGCATTGCCAGGGATCGCTTTAAAAAGTGGTAACATAAATAATGTAAGTATAAATAAAAGTCCGCAAAATACAGCCGTTAAACCAGTTCTACCGCCCTCTTCTACACCGCTAGCACTCTCTACAAACGATGTGGTCGTACTTACGCCTACAAGTGAGCCAGCTGCCGTAGCAATAGCGTCAGCTTCAAGAGTTTTTTCAAGTTTTACGACACCATCTTTTTTATTTTCGTCAAAAATTCCAGCCCTCGTTCCTACACCAGCTAATGTGCCTATCGAGTCAAAAAGATCGGTCACAAAAAATGTGATAACAACTGGCAGCAAGGCTAGGCTAAGCGCACCTTTTATATCAAGCTCTAAAAATATCGGAGAGATAGAAGCTGGAGTTGAGAAAATTTCTGTTGGATGAGGAGCGATACCGAGCACCCAAGCTATCACTGAAGTAGCAAGCACAGCTAGGATAAACGCGCCCTTTATCTTCCACGCCCAAAAGCAAATAACTAAAAATAGCCCCAAAACGCCAAGAAGCACGTTTGGATCTCTGAAATTTCCTATGCCAACCAAAACTGCGTCACTATTTACAATAAAGCCCATTTGCTGAAACGCCACAAAGCTGATAAATGTGCCTATGCCCGCACTTATCGCCCTTCTTAGATCAAGTGGGATGGATCTAATTATCCACATTCTAAAATTTGTAAAAGATAAGACGACAAATATCACGCCGCTTAGAAAGACAACGCCAAGAGCCGTTTGCCAAGGTACTTTCATGCCGATACAAAGACCAAATGTAAAATAAGCATTAAGTCCCATACCAACGCTCATCGCAACTGGCGTGTTCGCCCAAAGACCATTTAATATCGTAGAAAAGATGGTAATTAGCGCAGTTGCCGTGATTAGTGCCTCATAAGGCATGCCAGTTTTGCTCATAATGATCGCATTTACCGGCACGATATACATCATTGCCAAAAACGTCGTAAGTCCCGCTCCAAATTCCTGCTTCACACTCGTTTTGTTTTGTGCTAAGTCAAAAAATTTCACCCCAAGCTCCTTTTAGTAAATTTTAAGTTCGTTATATAAGCTATCACGCTCAACCGGCGTAAAACCAGATGTTTTTATGAGATCGCAAAATGTCTTTAGCGTAACGCCATTTGCGCTATTTGCGCCAGCTGCACTTTGGATGCTCTCTTTTTCTATCGTGCCATCAAGATCATCAGCGCCAAATTCCTGAGCTATCATCGCTAAATTTAGCGTCGAAGTAGCCCAGTAAGCTTTGATATGTGGGACATTATCAAGCACAAGACGTGAGATCGCCAGAGTCTTTAAAATTTCAGCTGATCCTAAAAATTTAACATCTTTTAAGTAGTTGTTTTCTCTTTGATAGACAAGCGGGATAAACGCGTTAAATCCGCCAGTTTCATCTTGCAAGTCTCTAATCCTTAGCATATGATCGATCCTATTTTCACGGCTTTCTATGTGGCCAAAAAGCATTGTTGCGTTGCTTTGTCTGCCTTTATCGTGCCACATTTTGTGGATCTTTAGCCAGTTCTCGCTACTTACTTTGCCTTTGCAAATTTTAGCCCTGACCTCTTCATCAAAAATTTCAGCCCCGCCGCCTGGCATGCTATCGACGCCGTATTCGAGCATCTTCTCTATCACCTCATCATAGCTTAAGCCGTAATGTCTTGATAAAAAGTCAATCTCAGCTGCCGTCATCGCCTTTACGTGAAGCTCTGGATGAGCTGCCTTTATCTTTTTAAAAATCTCTAAATACCACTGCCAGCCACTTTTTGCGTTGTGAGCTGATACGATGTGTATCTCCTTTACGCCGTGGCTCACGCTTTCATCAACGATCTTTAAAATTTCTTCGTGGCTCATTAAGTATGGATTTGGATTTTTTCTGTGAGCCGAAAATGCACAAAATTTACAGATATCAGCGCAGATATTTGTTGGATTGATATGGCGATTTACATTAAAAAAGACCTTATTGCCGTGCAGTTTTCTGCGCTTTTTATCGGCAAATTTAGCCAATGTAAAAAGATCAAGCTCATAAAGCGAAAAAGCCTCTTGCTTGCTTAATCTCTCGCCACTTTCTAGTTTTTGTAATAGATTCATTATCTTTATCGTCCTAAAGCTGAACTTAAGGCTTTATTATAGGCAAATAAAGCTTTGTTTTTGCAAAAATTATGTAACATTTGCCAAGATATTTTTAACAATGGAAACATTAAATGCTGGCCGATAAAAGTACCAAAAATAGCGATAATTATTTAAAAATCAAAGATAAATTTCTTGATTTTAAGGCAAATTTACCAAAACATTTTCAAAAAAATCTGGGTAGAAATTTTGCAAATTTTTTAGCCAAAGAATATGATGATT
>NZ_PIRR01000073.1:0-4695 GCF_003048555.1 Campylobacter concisus
AATTTTAAGAAGTTTTTATATTAAATATTATTTTTTACAAAATATTGATTTTTAAATTCAAAATAAATTTATACAAATAGCAATACACTTTCAAACTAGTTTTAAATTCAAGGAGATTTTATGAGAATTTGTAGAATTTTGTTTGTATCTAGTATGGCATCCAGCTTTGTCTTTGCATCGCAAGATCTGCTACTAGAAGGTGTTGTTGTAAGTGCGGCTGGTATATCATCGAAAAAAACAGAGCTTAGTAAAAGCGAGTTAAAAAAGGGTCAAATTTTCTCTGAGCGAGATCTTGTGCGAAACGAAACTGGCGTAACTGTTACAGAAGGTGGTAGAAGTGGTAATATATGGATATGCTATACGAGGTGTAGATAGTGATAGGGTTTCTTTAAAAATAGACGGAATGGAAGCCGTTGAGAGTTTTATGCCCCGCTCTTACAATATTTTAGGGATTTTAAATGGAAACCGAAACAGCACCGAGCTTGAAAACATAAGCAGTGTAGAATTTATAAAAGGTGCAAATTCATTAAACAAAGGTAGCGGTGCGATCGGTGGTAGCGTTAGTATGCAGACAAAAAATGTTGATGACTTTGTAAGGGATGGGCAAAATGTTGGTTTTTATAGCAAAAGCGCATATGCATCAAAAAATAGTGAATTTAGACAAGTTGCAGGTGCAGGCGTAAAAGCAGGCGGGATCGAAACACTGTTTCAGCACACGTACAAGCGTGGCAAACAGACAAAAAATTTTTACAGTGGAAAGTTAGATGATGTGCCATTTTGTGGAATGGGGACTAGTATAGAGGATTCGTATTTGGCAGATAAATACCCAGAACTTTGCTCTTTTGGTAGAATTTTACCCGATGATGTGAGATTTCGCACGCACTCAAATTTGATGAAATTTGGCTATAGGGTTGACTCGCATTTTATAAATACATCCTATGAAGACTTTAGGCAAAACTATTTTACCGAAGAGAAGAGTAATAGCACCGCAACACTTAATAGAAAGCAAACAAGAGATAGCATCCCTTATAAAAGATATGGAATTTACTATGAGTTTGTGCCAGACCATGATGCTTTACTAAGTAATTTAAAGGTAAGCTTTTATAAGCAAAGAGTGCAGCAGAGGTCAAATTTCACAAGATATCATGCAAACTATCCAAACGACATGCAATACAACTCAAGTTTTGATCAAAAAGATAGCTATGAATTTTTTCAAGATAAAAAACAGTTCGATATAAGCGGCATGAGTGGTGACATTAATGCAGGTAAATTTTCTCACATCTTGAGTTTTGGTCTTGGTAGGCATATCTCTACCTTTAAAAATAAAAATTTACAACTTAGACAAAGTTTTAATACAAAATGGAGCGGTAGTGGTTTTATCGTAGATCCAGCAAATCCTTTTAAGCCGGTTAAGGCAACGGACGTAACCTTTGCTCAGCCAGTAAAAAGCACTCTTGAATATGCTTTTCTGGGTGACGATATGGGCTTAAACGAAGTCTTAAGTCTAAATTATGGAGTTAGACTTGATAGATATGTTTATAAACCCAAGCAAGCAAATATTGCCTCTGGTGCAGGATATAAAATGGTGGCTACGCCATATCTTAAAAATAGCAAATTTAAAGCTATTACTTACAATGCAGGAGCCCAATATAATATAAATAACAATGTGAGTGTTAACTATGCGTTTAGTACCGGTTTTCGTGCACCAAGAGTGGAGGAGATGTATTTTGATACACCTAGGGATAGTACAAGATATGTTAGAAATTTGGAGCTAAAACCAGAAAAAGCCTTTAATCATGAAGTAAGTTTATTGTCGTCAAGTCAGAGTTATGCACTTGCTTTTAGTGCTTTTTATTCTAAATATAGAGATTTTATTGATACTGATTATGATGTTGGTATTGATGAGATAGAAGAACTTGATTTTGATACATGGGAGCTTGTAAAAAAATACAGTAAAAAAAGTCTCGATTTTAAACATGTAAATGTCGGTAGAGCCACCGTCAAAGGCTTGGAACTAAATTCACGTGTAAATGGGAATGCACTAAATTTAAGTGAAAATTTATACGCAAGCTTAAAGGCGACTTATGCGCGTGGCAAAAAAAATGATGGGACTTCACTTATGGCTATTCAGCCGTTTACAGCAGTAGTTGGGCTCGGATATAGTGATAATAAATTTGATCTCTTATTAACTAGCAAATTTGTAGCAGCCAAAAAGGCAAAAGATGCGGTTTCAAAAATACCACCAAATTT
The DNA here is from genome assembly GCF_003048555.1 of Campylobacter concisus. Lineage (GTDB taxonomy): Bacteria > Campylobacterota > Campylobacteria > Campylobacterales > Campylobacteraceae > Campylobacter_A > Campylobacter_A concisus_AO. The sequence continues at coordinate 2,251 of NZ_PIRR01000073.1, forward strand.
TTCTCAGATAATCGTCGATAGAGATACAGGCAAAGTGACTGGCACAACTCAGCCAGAATCACATAAATTCCTAAGTAAAAGCTATTTTGTCTTTGACTTAACTATGGGTTATAAGATCAGCAAAAATTTCAGTATCAATGCAGGTGTGTTTAATATTTTTAACAAAGAGTATTCCACTTGGGAAAATTTAAGACAGCTTAGATATAACGGTAACCAAAGCTATGTCAAATTTGATGGTACCGGACTTGAGCGATATACTGCTCCTGGTAGAAATTTTAGCGTTTCTTTTGAGATTAGATATTAGCTTTAGTTTAAATAAGATTTTGATAAACTAGGCAAAAATCTAAGGAGAAATTAATGAAAATAATCGAAGGAAATTTGGCTCTAAAAGGCGGCGAAAAGGTCGCCATAGTGGGCGCTAGATTTAATCATATCATCACCGATAGGCTGGTGGAGGGCGCGAGGGACGCGTTTTTGCGCCACGGCGGCGATGAGGCGAATTTGAGCCTCATTTTGGTGCCGGGCGCGTTTGAGATACCGATGGCACTTGAAAAGGCGCTTGCAAGCGGTAAATTTGACGCCGTTTGCTGCGTGGGAGCGGTGATCCGCGGCTCTACGCCTCACTTTGACTACGTGAGCGCCGAGACCACCAAGGGCATCGCAAACGTCACGCTAAAATACGGCAAACCGGTGACCTTTGGCGTGCTAACGGTCGATAGCATCGAGCAAGCCATCGAGAGAGCGGGCTCAAAAGCCGGAAACAAGGGCTTTGAAGCGATGACGAGCGTGATAGAGATGCTAAACTTATATAAAAATTTGGAGGCGTGAAATGGCGACTCGTCATCAGGTTAGGCAGGCCGTCGTTTCGCTGCTCTACTCAAATGAGATAAATCCGGTAACTGCTGCATTTGAAGAGGAATTTCTAGAAGAGAAAAAGATAAGAAATGAGCGCAAACATGAGGCGCAGCAGACTTTTAAAGAGGTGCTCGCAAATAAAGAAAAACTAGATGAAATTTTAAGGCCATATCTTAAAGACGGCGATTTTAGCAAAGTTGGCGTAACCGAACTAGCAATCCTTAGACTTGGACTTTATGAGATGAAATTTAGTCAAACAGATAAGGCTGTTATCATAAACGAAGCGATCGAGCTTGCGAAAGAACTTGGAAGTGATCAGGCACCAAAATTTATAAACGGTGTACTTGATAAGCTAAAGGGTGATCTGTGAGGCTCTGTGTCGCACTTGATATGGCTAGTCGCGAAGAGAATTTAGCCCTTGTTCGCGAGCTAAAGGGGCTTGATCTTTGGCTAAAAGTAGGGCTTAGAAGCTATCTTAGGGATGGGGCAAAATTTATAGAAGAGCTAAAAGGGATTGAAGGTTTTAAAATTTTCCTCGATCTAAAACTTTATGACATACCAAATACGATGGCAGATGCTGCTGAAGTAGTCTCAAAAATCGGCGTAGATATGATAAATGTGCATGCTAGCGCTGGTGAGCGCGCGATGAAGACAGTTATGGATAGGCTAGCTGGTCTTGGGAACCGTCCTTTGGTGCTCGCAGTATCGGCACTGACTAGCTTTAACGAGAGTGAATTTGAGATGGTTTATAACGATACGCTTGCTCGCTCGGTTAGAAAATTTAGCCAGATGAGTTTTAAATCAGGGCTTGATGGAATGGTCTGTTCCGTTTTTGAAAGCAAGCTCATCAAAGATGTTGCAAATGAGAAATTTATCACTCTTTGCCCTGGTGTTAGGCCTTTTGGCGAGAGCGCTGGAGATCAAAAAAGAGTAGCAAACTTAGTGAGTGCAAAGCAAGAAGGTAGCGACTTTATCGTTGTTGGCAGGCCGATTTACGAAAATGCAAGTCCAAGAGAAATTTGTGAACGAATTTTGGAGCAAATTTAATATTTGAGCTTGTGTGAAGTGGTTTTTAACTAAGCTTTTTTACAAAATGTTGCGTGAAGATGACATCAAAGCGAAGTGAGGAGCTAAATTTGAGTGATTTTAAGAAAATCCCCTATGTCGGCGAGGCGACGCAGGCCGATCTGCTGGCACTCGGCTATATAGACATTGCTTCGTTAAAGGGTGCAGATCCAGACGAGATGTTTGAGCGCACAAAGGCGCTCGGACGCGGCAGCGATAGGTGTATCCTCTATGTTTACCGTATGGTTTGCTACTATGCAAATACGCCGTGCTTAGACAAAGCTAAGCTAAAATGGTGGCTTTGGAAGGACTAAATTTATAAATTTTTTATTTTTAGATTCTCTATCTGAGGGCTATAATTGTGAAATGCAAATTTAAGCAAGATATCAGCGGCCTTCAATTATAATGCGATTTCTTTTTATGGACAGATGGGTGAGTGGCTGAAACCACACCCCTGCTAAGGGTGCAGCTCTTAATCGGGGCTCGAGGGTTCAAATCCCTCTCTGTCCGCCACTGCTTATAGAT
>NZ_PIRR01000074.1:0-4243 GCF_003048555.1 Campylobacter concisus
TTATTCCTCTTGTTTATTTATCTTAATATTTATTTTTCCATTGTTTGCTTTTTCTCTTATTTTTTCTAATCTTTCTAGAAATTTTTTTGTTTCTAAAATTTGTTCATCTAGTGCCAAACCTTGATTTATTAGCCGTATTAATTCTGGCTTTTCTTTTTCCCAATTTGTGAGTGTATTTCTAGTAATGTTTAATTTTTCTGCTAATTCTTGTCTAGTCATTTTTCATACTTTTTGACAAATTATTTTGCATTTTATTAATTTTTAAGGGTTTTTTATTTAACATTTCATTATCCAAATGCACAATTATTGTGCATAATTTTTTGATTTTTGTTCGCAACAAAATTATATCAAAAATTGCATAGGTTTTGCCCTGAATATGGCATTAAACTATTTTAGCCCCGTTTGGACGAAACACCTTTTCGGGGCTATGTTAAATGGTGTTTCAAAAAAAATAAATTAAAAAAAGGTGTTAAAAATGCAAATCGTTAAATCTGAATATGATTTAAAGTATGTTCTTAGGGGTGGTCTTGTTAGAAGTTCGGCTTCTGGTAAGTTTGAAGGTAATGATTACTCTTCTTCTGTCCGTATTTCTTCATCAAATATCTATGACGTTGTTAATGAAAAGACTGGCTTTACTGACGAAGTAGAGCAAAAAGTTGTTTTTAAAATAATCTGCCCAGATAACAATACCGCTGGACTTGTAGCGGCTGCAATAAAAGAAAAATTTAAAAAAGGCGAAGAAATACCGGTTGAAGGTGGCTTCCCTAACGATCAAAGAATTATCACAATAGCAAATCCGATTGAATATTTTTTGTTTGATACAAAGCCAGCGAAAAAGCCTGAAAACAAATAATAGGCAAAGGCAATTATAAAAATGTTTGATGTTATATCTGACGCTATTTTAATTTCTTTTATTACTATTTTTGTTTGTGTTGGCTTCGGTCTTTTCTTTGCTCTAAAGCAAGATTTCAAAGATAAAAGTTCCATAAATAGATAAAAAAGGGGTTTAGCCCCTTTAACTATTTATTTAAGCGTGTTTCCTTAAATAAGTAGTTAAGGCTACTAAATTTCAATAAAAAAGGGTTTGAGATGAAAAATTTTCTTTCTTCTACAAAATCTAAAGTTGTGGCTGGCGTTGCGGCATTAACTGCATTAACAAGTAATGTATTTGCTGCTGGTATTAGCTTGGGATCAGATGGCACAGTAACTGGCGATCTTAGTGTTGCTCCATTTATGGGTGTTGCTAGTGCTGTTATCGTTGCTTTAGCTGCTATCTTTGCAGTTAAAAAGGGTCTTGGACTTCTTAGATAATTTTTGCCCCTTAATTGGGGCTAATTTTTTAAAAGATTAAATGATTTAAGAATGTATTTTGATTTTATAGACATTACTAAATTTGGAATATTTTTAAATTCTTTTTATGGCGTTGTGATTGTTTTCTTTGCTTTAATATTTGGAATAACTGCTTCATTTAGTCTTTTAAAAAGTTAGCACATAAATTTTAAAGCTTAAAGCAGAGTGCAAAGCAAAGCTTTAAGCCGACAAGCGAAGTGCGTCAGGTTTTTATTAGGATTTAATTTTATGGATAAAGTTTATCTTGATTTATCAATAGAGCAATATAACTTCTTAATGTCGCTTACTGGTGCTTTATGTGGTTTCTTGGTCTGCTTGTTTATCTTCATAATCTTATCCAAAATGTAAAAAGGTGTTTAAAATGTTTAGTGTTATTGGTATCCCTGCTTTTGATTACTTCTTTTCGATTTTTATTTGGTTCTTAATCTTATCTTTGCCTATTTGTGCCGCTTTAACTCTTTTAACAAAAAGATTTTTATAAGGCTTTATGGTGAAATTTCTAATTAGATCTTTCATTTTCTTATCTCTTTTATGCTCTCTTGCTTTTTCTAAAAATGGCGATAACGGCTATTATTATGTTATGCGTGATTATAATTTGCCTAGCGCTTTCAAGCCTATCGATGGCAAATTTTTAAAAGGTAATAATTATTATGGTCTTAGATCGCCTGAAATTGGTTATTACTTTATCTATTCTTTTACAATTAGACAAGAAGCTTATTATTTTGCTGGCTCACATAAGCCAGGTTTTTATGTTGGTTTTGGTCATGTTTATATAGGTGGCAATAGTAGAGTTGGTCGCTTTGGTCAGCGTGGTAGTATTGGCGATTATGAACGTTATGTTGTTTCCGATTATCCAAAAGATCCAGTGTTTACTTATTATGATTTTATTGTTTTCAATCCCAAAGAAGTTGCTAGATGTTCTTTAAATCAAGAATTTAACACTGACACTATGCAATGTGTCGATTCTTGTCCAGCTGGTCAATTATGGAATGTTCAAACTAATGCTTGTGTGGTTGATTGCACTGATGAAGATAATCATAAATTCTTTACTTCTGATTATGCTTGTATAGATTGCTCAAGTGCTTTAACAATAGATGATATTGCAAGGTGTTATTGCGCTGGTATTGGTTCTTCTTATAATCCTGGTTATGCTTGGGATCCTAATAAACCTAATATTGTTAATGCTCATTGCAAAAATGAAACATTAATTACTTTCAAATTTGATAAAAGCAAAGAAAATTCTAATAAAGATAAGGATAAAGAAAAAGAAGACCCAAATAAGGATAAAGACAAGGAAAATCCAAATAAAGACAAAGACAAAGAAGATCCAAGCAAAGATAAGGATAAAGACAATACTACGCCTGGCGGTGGTGGCTCTAGTGGTAGTGGCTCAACTGATAGCGGTGGCGGCACTGTTTCACCTGGTGGAGATAGTGGAAAAGATAACGGCAAAGACAAAGGGGACGGCAAAGACGACGGCAAGGATAAAGGTGGCGGACATGGCGGCGGTGGTGGTGGCAATAATGATAGTAATACCGCTGCTGGTAATTTAGATTACGATGATTTAAAGAAAAGTGAGCTAGATACATTATCTAAATATTCTAATAACGTCGAAGATAATTTTAGCTTTGTAAAAGATATTAAACAAAGCTTAAGCGATAGTATTTCAAAAATTAAAAATGGTAATTTAATGAAATTAAATAGGGGCAATATCCCTAATACTTGCCCTTTAAGCTTTGATATAGATATGATCTTTTTTAAGAAAAAAATTGCTTTCGATTTTTGTAGCTTTCTTTCGCCGATCGCTTCTTCTCTTTATGTCTTTTTCTTTATAGCTTTCTTTTTGTTGTTCTTATTTTTAATAGCTAAGCTATTCATTTTTACTTTTATGGGGTGGTAGGATATGCCTGCAATTATTACAACAATTATTAATCTATTTGGCTTTTTTAAATGGGAAAGATTTATTAATTATGCTTTTAGAGCTATTACATTTTCTAAAATGGTTATTATTAATGGCATCTTGACAACTCTTGTTTTGTCTTATGCTGTTGCAGTTATTTATATTATTAACTTCATCTATTCTAAATTTAACTATATTATTGATTATGTCAATAATCTTTCAGTAGGTAATGAAAAGATCGTAACGACTGCTTTAGCTGTTTTAAAATCTCTTGGGGCTTGGGGTGCTTTTTGTGATGTCTTTTCTATATTTTCGCCTATTTTTCTTTCTTTCTTTATAATTTATGCTACAAAAATAGGCATTACTGTTTTTAGATTTGTTCGTGAAACTCTTGTTACGTTTATTCTTGCAAAGCTTTAAAAATGATTACTTATTTAGTTGGCAACCCTGGAAGTGGTAAAACATATTACGCAGTATATATGATTTATCAGATCTTTTTATTTGAGCCAAAGAAAACATTTTTATCTAAATTTGTTAAGCCTAAAGAAAAGCCTAATTATTCATTTTGCTACACAAATATAAATGAGTTCAAGTTTGAGTTATCCGACAAATTTAAAAAGTTCGATTTTGATGAGTTCTATTTAGGCTTAAGAAATTTATACGCTCTTTATAAAAATGGTGCAACTGATAATGAAGTTAATGAAAAAGCCAAAGAGTTAAATTTATATGGCTGCGTATTTGTTCTTGATGAGTGCCATAACTTTTTTAAAGATAAAAAAGATGAAATTTTAGTTTGGTGGCTTACCTACCACCGCCATTTATATCAGGATATTTATTTAATTACCCAAGATTTAACTTTAGTCAATAACGAATATAAACGTATAGCAGAGAAATTTTATAGGGCTGTTGATAGCGCAAAAAGATTATTTTCAAAGAAATTTCGTTATGAAGTTTTTGCATCTTATAGGCTTTATAAAAAAGATAGATTAGAGA
>NZ_PIRR01000075.1:0-4078 GCF_003048555.1 Campylobacter concisus
CTTAAATAATATATTTAATTAATTTATTTAATTTAAACTATTATTCTAATAACTACCGGTAATAGATAATTTACTATTGATTCTAAGGCTCTATGCCAATCAAAACAAGCGGAACCGCTGGTGTATTTCTACCTTGCCTATAAACATTATAAACCTGACCCTCATAGTAAGCTATACCACTTGACATTTCAGTGCACATTGCTTTTGTTGGAATTATTTCTATGCCTACGTCAATTTTATTTGCTATATAAAAAGCCATATGTTTTACAAACAAATCATAGGCAACAAAGGCATATTTTCCAAACTGGACTTCAATAGCAATCCTATCCTTTAAAAAATCCGTCTGATTGTACGACTCATAAGCTATTTTACCCCTTTCTTTAATTATAGATTCTTGCTGCTCTGGCGGAAGCGACATTGTTTCATATGCTAAATCTTGATCAGGAGTTAAATAGTATGTTTGTCTACTTTCTTTCCATCCAAGATTATTAAAATTTGCTTTAAAAGCTTTATTGATTTCGGATGGATTATAAAGAAAATTATTCTGTCTGCCTTTTTCTTTGGAAATTTTTGTTTTATAGTTGTTTGCATTTAATTTTTTTATAACTTGTTTAATTTCTTTCCATCTATCTTTATGGTGTACTTGTAAAAATTCTAATCCATTTAAATGAGAATGTGTGTATTTTATTTTCATTGATATGCTCCTTGTCCTCTCCATTCTTGTGGAATTTTTGCTATACTATCGTTCTTTGGAACATAAATTTGCTGTCCCGCCTCTCGCAGTTTTAAATTTCCATTTTTCAACTTTTCTAGCCTTTGCTCTGCTATTTTGCAATATTCCTTTTCTTTATCTACACTAATGCCTATTCGATTGTTTTTAACTGCGCTAATCAAAGTAGAGCCAACACCACCAAACGGGTCAAGGACAACATCTCCTTCATTACTTAAAGCCAAAATCAGCCTATCTACAAGTTCGACTGGAAATTGGCAAGGATGAAGTGTTTTTTCTACATGATTACTTTTAACATTTACTATGTCCCAAATTTCTTTATCCCAATCGTTAATAACAATATCCCAGATATCTGACGGATTTTTACCTTTAGGGTTGCCAGATAATTGGCCTTTTTTGTCGCCTTTAAAATGCCTTTTACCTGGGTATTTTGCTGCTACTCGCACATTATCTAAATTAAACGTATACTTATCACTTTTTGAAAACCACAGTATAGTTTCATATCTACCACTAAATCTCAAACTTGCATGAAGCCCATGCCCAAAACGCCATATTATCCTATTGCGAAGCTTGAGCCCTAACTCTTTAAAAATTTCATAGTAATAAAAATCAAGAGGAAACACTTCTTTGTTTGACACAAAATTTCCAACTTCCCAAGCAATACTACCATCATTTCTTAACACCCTAACAAGCTCGGAAATAATTTCTTTTTGAATATTTAAGTATTTTTCAATACTTACTTTTGTTTCATACTCTTTTCCAATATTGTATGGTGGGGAAGTAATAATTAAATTTATACTTTCACTCTTTAGAGTTTTTAAGAACTTATATACATCTTTATTTATTATAGAAGTAACCATTTTACTGACACCCCTCACACTCGATCGAGCGGTCAGCTACATCGTTTAGCTTTTCGCTATCTGGTGACTCAGAGCGTAGATAGTAGGTTGATTTTAGTCCGAGCTCCCATGCAAGCGTGTAAATTTCACTTAGATATCCGCCGCTTGCTTTGTCTAAGCTCATGAAAATATTTAGACTTTGACCTTGATCGATCCATTTTTGGCGGATCGCACCTGCTTTTATTAAAATTCTCTGGTCAAGCTCGTAAGCTGGCGTGTAAAACTGCCAAGTATCAGGGCTGAGATTTGGCACGACATTTGGGATCATGCCGCTTAGATTGTGCTCAAACCACTTACGCTTATAGACTGGCTCGATAGTCTGAGTGGTGCCAACGAGGATCGAGATCGAGCTAGTTGGAGCGATCGCCATTAGGTAGCCGTTTCTCATACCATCACGCTTAACCTTTTCTCTTAGCTTGTCCCAATCGCAGATATTTTCGTCAAATAGCCCACCTTTGTCGTTTAAAAGCGCTTTTGCGTTCTCGTTCGCGGTGTCTATCGGCATGATGCCTTTGCTCCATTTTGAGCCTTCAAATTTTGGATAGACGCCCTTTTCTACGGCTAAATTTGAGCTAGCGTAGATCGCGTTGTAGCTTATGTTTTCCATTATGCTGTCTATCAGCGCCAAATGCTCATAGCTGCCCCATTTTACGTTTTTCTCGGCTAGCATTTGCGCCTCACCCATGACACCAAGGCCGATCGAGCGAGAAGCTAGGTTTGTGTGCTTTACCTTTTTGTGTGGGTAAAAATTGAGATCTATAACATTATCAAGCATCCTAATAGCTATCGGCACAACACGCTCTATGTCCTCTTTGCTGTTTATCTTACTTAAATTTATACTTGCAAGGTTGCAAACCGCCGTTTTACCCTCAATGCTCTCTTTTTCTACGATGAAAATTTGCTTGCCTTTTAGGCTATCAAGCGCACTAAGTTTTTTGGCTTTTTTAGTTATGCCACTATCGACAGTGACGTCTTCTTCTTCGTCAAATAGCTCCTCGCTGCCATCTTCATAAGTGATCTTGATCTTATAGTAGTTTGGTGCTGTATTTTGGAAAATTTCGGTGCATAAATTTGAGCTTCTGATGATGCCCTCGTGGTCATTTGGATTTGTTTTGTTGGCATTGTCTTTAAAGCATAAAAATGGCATGCCAGTTTCAAAATAGCTAGTTAAAATTTTCTTCCAAAGCTCTTTTGCAAGGATGGTATTTTTCTGGATATTTTCGTCGTTTTCATACTCTAAATATCTCTTCTCAAACTCCTCACCATAAAGGTCGCAAAGGTCGCTTACTTGAGCTGGGTCAAAGAGACTCCATCGGCCATTTTCTTTGACACGCTTCATAAATAGATCGTTTATCCAAAGCGCAGGGAAAAGCTCGTGTGCACGGCGTCTCTCTTCGCCTGAATTTTTACGAAGATCGAGAAAATCGCTCACGTCCATGTGCCAAGGCTCGATATAAACAGCAATCGCACCCTTTCTAGTACCTAGCTGATCGACCGCTACTGCGATGTCATTTGTTACTTTTAAAAATGGTATGATACCGCCAGCTGCGTTTTTGTGTCCATCGATACTACCGCCCATTGCGCGCACCTTGCTCCAGTCCCAGCCGATACCGCCACCGAATTTTGAAAGTAATGCCATCTCTTTGTAGCTATCAAAAATGCCCTCGATATTATCAGGCGTGCTGCCTACGTAACAGCTGCTTAGCTGGTGGCGTGTAGTCCTTGCGTTTGAGAGCGTTGGCGTGGCTAGCATCACTTCAAATTTAGAGATGAGGTCGTAAAATTTCTTTGCCCAGCCTTGGCTATCTAGCTCGTTTTGCGCAAGAAACATCGCTATCGCCATAAACATGTGCTGTGGCAGCTCGATAGGCATGCCATTCTTATCTTTGATGAGATAGCGATCATAAAGCGTCTTGATACCAAGGTATGCAAACTGAAGGTCGCGCTCAGGCTTAATGTAGGCGTTTAGATCCTCTAAGTCGTACTTCTCTTTTAGCCCAGGGATAATGCGGCCTACCTTTTCGCCTTTTGCTAGGTAGTCTTTTAGGTGATTGTAGCCGTTGAAGCCAGATACTTTGTGATAAAGGTCGTATAAAAATAGCCTTGCGGCAACAAATGTCCAGTTTGGGCGGTCGATATCGATCTTATCAACTGCTGTTTTTATAAGAGTCTGCTGAATTTCCTCAGTCGTGATCATGTCCCTAAACTGGATTTTCGCATCTACCTCAAGCTCGCTAAGGCTTACATTGCTCAGTCCAAGAACTGCTTCATTTGTATATTTTTTGATCTTACTTATATCAAGCTCTTCTGTTCTGCCATTACGTTTTATAACTTTCAAAAATATCTCTCCATGTTAAATTTTAATTTGGGATTTTATCCAAAAGGAGATAAAAACTCTCTTTGTTAAAAAAGTGCTTTTAAATATAAAATTTGACTCAAAAAATAATAT
>NZ_PIRR01000076.1:0-3895 GCF_003048555.1 Campylobacter concisus
TAATGTAGTTGTTTTAAAAAATATTAAGAAATAAACTGGCGGTGCGTTTTAAACGCTAAAAATTTACTAAGATAGGAAGTTATCAATGAGTGAAAAATTTACCAGAAGAGAATTTCTACAAAGTGCCTGTATCAGCGTAGGTGCGCTAGCTACAACGGCTGGTGCGACCAATGTTTTTGCTGGTGAGTTGCCAAAAGGCAATGAAAGTGGCTTGCCATCTGTTGATGTGCTAATAATCGGCTCTGGCGGTGCTGGACTTCGTGCAGCAACAGCCGTTCGCAAGCAATATCCAAACTCAACCGTCGTTGTTGCTACAAAAATGATGCCATCTCGCAATGCGACCTGTATGGCAGAGGGTGGAATAAACGGCGTTACTGACTTTAGTAATGGCGATAGCTTCAAGCTTCACGCTTATGACACAGTTAAAGGTGCGGCTTATCTTGCTGATCAAGATGCAGTTGTGAAATTTTGCGAGGCAGCAGGCGCAGTCATCCACGAGCTAGACCACAATGGCATGCTCTTTTCTCGTATAGACAATGGCGACGTGTCCCGTAAAGATAATGGTGATGTTGCGTTTCGCTTCATGGGTGGTGCTAGTAAAAAACGCTGTAACTATGCAGCTGATAAAACTGGTCACATTTTGATGCACGCTTGTCTTGATGACGCTATCACAGCTGGCGTTAAATTTTTAATGGATCATGAGCTGCTTGAGATCGGTCTTGAGGATGGCAAGGTTGAAGGCGTCGTTCTTCGCAACATCCAAGATGGTCAAATTTATCCAGTTCTTTGCAAATCTCTAGTCATCGCAACTGGCGGATACACTAGAATTTTCTATAACCGCACATCAGTTCCATTTATAGCAACTGGTGATGGCATCGCTGCTGCGCTTAAAGCAGGTCTTGGTTTTGAAGACCCTGAGATGCTTCAGTTTCACCCAACTGGCGTTCAAAATGGTGGCACACTAATCACAGAAGCTGCTCGCGGCGAGGGTGGATACTTACTAAACAACAAGGGCGAGCGCTTTATGAAAAACTATCACGAAAAGATGGAGCTAGCTCCTCGTGACGTCGTCGCTCGTGCGATCGAGACAGAAATTCGCGAAGGCAGAGGCTTTGGTGAGGGTATGAGCGCTTACGTGCTTTGTGACGTTCGCCACCTTGGCAAAGATACCATTATGAAAAAGCTTCCAAAAATTCGCCACACAGCTATGCTTTTCCAAAATATCGATCTAATCGAGCAACCAGTGCCTATCCGTCCAACAGCTCACTACTCAATGGGTGGCATAGAGGTAGCTAAAATTGATGATATGAGCACAAAAATTCCTGGAATTTATGTAGGTGGCGAGGCTTCATGTGTATCTATTCACGGTGCAAACCGCCTTGGTGGAAATAGCCTAACTGACGCAGTTGTAACTGGCGATCTAGCTGGCAAAGGTGCTGGCGCTTACGCTCAAAATGCAAAATTTGCAAGCGGCAAAAAGACTTCTGAGCTAGCAAAAATGTGGCAAGATAAATTTAAAGCTATCGCAACAGGCGAGGGCGGCGTAAATGATATGTACGCACTTCGTGAAGAGCTTGGAAAAAACAACTGGGATCTAATGGGTATCTTTAGAACTGGCGCAAAATTAGATCAACTCTCTAAAAACCTTGAAGCTATCCAAGCAAAATATGACACCCTTAAAGTGCCAAATCAAAATCCAGTCATGAATACTGCCTTTACCGACTACGTCGAGCTTGGCAACCTCATACTTCTTTCTCGTGCAGCATGCCTTGCAGCGCAAAATCGTCTTGAGAGCCGTGGCGCTCACACAAGAGAGGACTATCCAAAAAGAGATGATGTAAATTTCTTAAAACACAGCATAGTCACACTAAAAGAAGGCAAGCTTGAACTTAGCTACAAAGACGTTGTGACAGGCATATTTTCACTTGACGGCAAGAAGCCAGAGTAAGGAGCTAGGATGAAAATTATTATCGACCGTTTTGACGGAACTAAAAAATATGAATCAACTTATGAGCTAACAAATGAAGAGATCAAAGGCAAAACTCTTTTAACAGTGCTTCTTGATATCAAACAAAAAAAGGATGCGACGTTAAATTTCACAGCATCTTGCCGCTCAGCGATATGTGGAGCGTGTGCTGTTAGAGTAAATGGCCACTCATATCTAGCCTGTGATACAAAAATGAACGAGCTTTTGGCTGAGTATGACAATCCAGAGAGCATAAGAATTTCTCCACTTGGAAATTTCAAAGTGATCTCAGACCTCATGGTGGACTGGGAACCAAGTATTGAAAATTTACGCAAGATTAGGCCTAGCATCACTGCTAAGTCAGAATTTAGCGCAGAAAAAGGCTGTAAACAAAGTCAAAAAGAGTATGAAAAAGTAGCGCTTGAATGGGACTGCATACTTTGCGGAGCCTGTGCTAGCGAGTGTAATAAACTTGAAGCTGATGCGAGCGATTATATGCAGCCATTTGTATTTGTTCATGCTTATAGAGCGGCATTTGACTCACGCAGTAAAGATCCTATGCCGCACCTAAAACCAGCTATAGATAATGGCCTTTGGATGTGTGTAAAGTGCCAAGAGTGCGCTGATCGCTGTCCAAAAGGCATAAGTGCATGCAAAGACATAACTGATCTTCGCATTATGGCTATACAAAAAGGCTTTGATGATGGCATGGGGCCAGATCACGCTGAGGCGTTCTTAACCGATCTAGTTGATGGCTCAGGCAGACTAAATGAGATCAAGCTTGCGCTTCGCTCTGAGGGAGTGTTTAAAAATATGGGCAAAATGGATATCGCTGCAAATTTAATGCTTGCAGGTAAGATGAATCCGCTTCATATCTTTGGCGAAGAGGACATAGAAGGACATGATGATCTAGTAAAAATGATAAATGCGGCTCGCAAAGCTGCTAGTAAGGAGTAATTATGCAAAACGAATTCGCTTTTTTCCCAGGATGCGTACTCTCTCAAGCAGCTAAAGAGGCTAAGATGTCGCTTGAGGCTATCGCTCCGATACTTGGCTGGAAGCTTCACGAGATAAAGGGTTGGAGCTGCTGTGGGGCTCAACAAGCACAAGACGTTGATCCTATCGCTACGCTTGTGGCAAATGCTAGAAATATAGCGCTTGCAGAGCAGATGAATATGCCGATGCTTACGACATGCTCTACTTGTATGCTAACTCTAACAAGAGCTAAAACTACACTTGACAAGGGTGCAAAGGACCGCATAAATACTTTCTTGGCTGAGGGCAATATGAAATATAATGGCTCAACCGAGATCACAAGCCTTCTTTGGGTGCTTTATCAAAACGTAGAAACGCTAAGAGCAAAGGTTGTTAAGCCACTTAGTGGGCTAAAAGTAGCGCTATTTTATGGCTGCCACAGTCTAAGGCCTGAAAAAGATCTTCACAACAGGGAAAGCTCAGTCAATCCAAAGAGCTTTGAAACCGTTGTAGGCGCGCTTGGTGCTACTATTGTACCATTTGAGAAAAGACTTGACTGCTGTGGTTTCCACGCTAGCTATCCAGCCGGCACATCTGTAAGAAAAATGTCAAGCCAGATCGTAAATAACGCCGATGAAAACGGCGCTGACGTAGTTGTCACACCATGCCCGCTTTGTCAAATGCAACTTGACATCTACCAAGAGAGATATCAAGATGAAAACCACTCAAACGTGAGAAAGCCAATCATTCACCTATCTCAGCTTGTAGGTCTTGCACTTGGACTATCTGTCGAAGATCTAGGACTTGATCTAAACATCATCGACGCTACCAAGATAGCGTAAATTTTATCCCACGTCTTTTGGCGTGGGAAATTCTTAAAATTTATTTTTCTATTACAAATAAAGAGCAATTTTTTAGCATTTTATAAAAACTTAATTTATTTTTAATTATAAA
>NZ_PIRR01000077.1:0-3184 GCF_003048555.1 Campylobacter concisus
TTTTAGTTCTGTAAATTTTTTATAGCTTTCATTTCCGCTATATGCGCAAAAGATCGCTGAAATTATTATTGGCGCTAGTAATATATAAAATTTATTATTTTTCATGGACACTCTTTTTGCTATATTTTTTGACGATATTTTCTATCTCAATTAGTCTTTTGGTAAAAAGAGACATCTCTTTCATCTTTCCATTTTGATTGTTATCTAAAAAAGCGTTAAGCTCATTTGCAAGGTTATTAAGCTTTAAATTTAATGCAGCTTCTCTTATCTCATTTACGTATTTTTTGAGCATTATCTCGTCTTTTGCGATTATGGCCGATTGGATCTGGATAAGAATTTCTCTTGCGTTATGCAAAAAGATATTTAAATAGGATGCAAAATCTTTTTTGCTTAAATTTAGTATTTTAAGCGATGTTTCAAACCAGGAATCATCGATAAGTGATTGTGTCTGCGTGTCAAAAAGATACCATGCGTTTAGTTTAAAAACAGGCAGTCTTAATGTAGGTTTTACTTTTACCGCTGCTATTAGATTTTGGTTGTTTATTATGTCTTGCTTCTCTAAAAGAACGATAAAAAATTTTTCACCATTTTTTAAAATGGCATTTTGCAATCTCGCTTCTAGTAAGATCGCACCACCATCTTTTCTTTTTAAATTTACTCTAGCACTATTATCTTTCGTATTTTGTAAAAATTCTAAGAAGCTGTAGTTTGTACTTTCTTGGCTTGTTATGACTAGCTCGCTTATATCTTTGTATCGCAACAAAAAATCATCCAAACTATCAAAACCCAATAGCTCAAGTGAATCTTGCGTTATCGCAGATATTTTTAAATTTTCATCATATATTATCACTTCAAATTTCCTTCTTTGAGCACTGCAAGTTTTTCTGCTACGCTTTTATTTGTTATTTTTGCCACTTCGTCTAAATTCGCTTCGCTGATTTTATCAAAACTTCCGTAAAAGCTGATTAATTTCGCGATACTTCCTTCAGATACGCCAGCTTGTCTTAGCATTGATCTTTGCATATCGTTTTTCTGCCTTGTTTTTCTGTGAAAGCTGATGACAAATCTATGGCTCTCATCACGCATTTTTTGGAAAAACTGAAGCTTTTTATCGCTCGTACTTAGGCTAAAACTGCCATTTTTTGTGTAAATTTTATCCTTTGCCTCGCCTTTTGCGCGGTGAGCTTTGGCATCGATCTTCTCTTTTGAAATGGCTATCACATCTACGTTTGCGCCACTGCTTGCTAAAATTTCACAGGCTAAGTTTAAAAGCACTTCGCCCCCGTCAATCACCCAAAGATCAGGCGGGCTAAGCTTGTCAAATCTAAGCGCTCTGGCTGTCAAACTCTCTTTCATCTGATCGTAGTCGTTTTTGGAGTTTAAGTGCATGTGGCGGTAGTTTTGCTTTGCCCACTCGCCATGCTCGTAGCGCACCATCGCTCCGACACTTGCCTCGCCAAAAAGGTGTGAGTTGTCGTAAGCCTCGACCACGTAAGGCGTGTGAGCTAGGTCAAAGTACTCTTTTATCTCGTTTAATAGCACGTTATCGTGCGTTTTTAGATATTTTTCGATGCTAACTTCAGCGTTTTTTGTAGCGATCTCACAAATTTTACGCTTATCGCCAATTTTAGGGCAAGTGATGCTAAATTTACGCCCAAATCTCTCGTTTAAAATTTCCTCCACCAGCTCGCTATCTTCAAAACTCTCATGCACATAAATTTTGGTGCTAATTATAGGCTGACCAGCTATGAAGCTTTTTAAAATAGCCTGCTTATAAGCTTCGTTTATCTCGTCTTTTTGAGCGTTTTTGGCCTGCGTGATGTCAGTTTTTACGCCAGTTATCTTGCCACTTTGCACGCTAAATCTCACCGCACAGATCATATCGTGCACGCAAGCGACCGAGTAGGCCTCAAAGTCCTCAAGTTTAGCTAGATCAACTTCAACTTTTGTTTGCATATTTTTAAGTGTTTGTATCTTATCTCTAGTCGCAGCTGCTTGCTCGTAGTCTTCGGCCTTGGCGTAGTTTAGCATGAGCTCTTCAAGGCGAGCGATGAGCAAATTTGGATTTTGTAAGGCCGCGATAGCCTCGTTTACGATCTTAGCGTAGTTTTCTTTTGAAATTTTGCCTTCACACGGGGCGTAGCAGCGTTTCAGCTGATAAAAAAGGCAGGCTTTTTTGCCTTTGATGCAGGATTTTTTCTGAACTAGGTTGAAATTTAGATAAAGTGCCTCAAGTAGCTCGCTAGCTCCACTAAAATATGGCCCAAAATAGCGGATATTCGAGCCTTTTACCACCTTTCTAGTGATTTCAAATCTTGGAAAATCATCATTTAAATTTATAAAAATATAAGGGTAGGTCTTGTCGTCACGAAGCAAGATGTTGTATTTTGGCTTAAGCTGCTTGATGAATGAATTTTCAAGTATGAGCGCGTCTGCTTCGCTTGGAGTGACGATGTATTCAAGATGCACAGCTTCGCTTATCATCTTTGAAATTCTTGGGCTTAGTTTTTCAGCCGGAGCTAGACTTGGGGTAAATTTAAAGTAGCTTTTGACCCTATTTTTTAAAATTTTGGCCTTGCCAACGTATAAGAGCCTATTTTGTGCGTCAAAATACTGATATACGCCAGGCTCGTTTGGAAGCGTTCTTATCTCGTCTATTAGCATCTTGCCTGCTCATTTTTCTTGAGCAAAATTTCTCTTAGCTCTTCAAATTTTTGGTGTATTTGCTCGTCTTTTGCTAAATTTTTAAACTCGCCTTTACTAGCCGGCGCATAAAAGATGGTACTTTGCTCTTTTTGATTAAAAAATTTTAAAAATTTGCTCACGACAAATCTTATATTTTCTTCTTTTTTGTTTTTTGTATAGTTGATTTCGTTAATAGGTTTTGGAGTAAGAATGCTTTTAAAAACGCTATTTTTATTAAAATTGCAAAAGGTTTTTAATAACCTTTTTATATCATTTATACTACTATCACGCCTAAGCTCTAAAAGCCCAGTGGGATGAGTAAGAACAAAGGTTAAAACACCTTCTCTAACGTAGCAAAAAGCTATATAAAATCGTTTTGCTTTCCCCATAAGCTCTAAAAGCTGTTGGCACTCATTTGCCATGCTTAATTTTTCTTTATACAAAGGATTTTCGTGAATAGTATTTATCAAAAATTTAGCGTTTTTCATGGGCTTATCTT
>NZ_PIRR01000078.1:0-3172 GCF_003048555.1 Campylobacter concisus
ATTTTGATTAAGGATTTTGAATAGAAATTAAAAATTTTAAAGGGATTTAAAAAGCCGAGAGAGATCTCGGCTTAAGTTTGATTTAAAATACTTATAAAAGTATCGGAGCTATCAAAAATCCAAGTGCGACAGAAAAAGCAATAGCTAAAACGCCTGGAATAAAAAAGGAGTGGTTAAATATATATTTACCTATCCTAGTTGTTCCAGTATCATCCATTTGAACGGCTCCAAGAAGTGTCGGATATGTTGGCAACACAAACAATGCTGAAACTGCAGCGAATGATGCAACTAAAATATATGCGTCACCGTTATTTGCAGCAGTTAAACCAAGTGCGGCTATAACTGTAGGAATAAGCGCCTTTGCGGTAGCGGCTTGAGAGTAAAGAAGCATACTAGCAAAAAATAGCGCAATAGCTAGCATAAACGGATAGTCTTTAACAAAATCGCCGGCAAAATTTTTGATCGCATCGGTGTGATTTACCACGAAAGTATCTCCAAGCCACGCTACACCTAGCACGCAGACGCACGCGGTCATACCGCTTTTAAATGTAGCTGTATTAAATAGCTTATCGACTTTAACGCCACAAGTTAGTGTGATTAAAGTAGCGATAACTAGCATAAAGCTCATGATAGCGTTATCTCTAGTTAATACCAACACCTTTGTAGGCTTATCTAGATCTTCTACATATTTTACATTAGTAGTTGAGTCAGTTTTGACTTTTATATCTTTTGCGACAAGTTCATTAAATTTATCTGGACTTTTGGTCTCATAAATTTTTTCATAGCCTGTTACATAGCTTGGTTTTATCCAGCCTACGTTTTTACTAATAGCAGTAGCATATAAAACGACAGAGATAACACCAACTAAGAATATTAAAACAGATAGTTTAGCTCCTTTTGGAAGCTCTTTTTTCTCTTCGATTTTAACATCTTTGATTAGCCCTTCTTTAAGTCTTCTTTGGTACTCTTTATCGCTACTTAGATCAAGATTATAAAATATATTTATAACAAGAGCTGTTAGCATACAACCAATAAAAGTTGTAGGTATCCAGATAGCTAATAGTAATGGATAGCTAATGCCAAGTCCACCCAAAGCATGCTCACCAGCCATAAATACAACCGCTGCTGAAACTGGGCTTGCAGTAATAGCTATCTGACTAGCAACAACAGCTATACTAAGAGGCGCACTAGGCTTAATGTTTTGTGTCTTTGCAACTTCAGTAATAACTGGAATCATAGAAAATGCTGTGTGTCCAGTACCAGCAAATACAGTTAGTAAATAAGTGACAACTGGGGCTAAGAAATTTATGTATTTTGGATGTTTTCTTAGTATCCCTTCGGCTATTTGCACCAAATAATCAAGGCCACCAGCTACTTGCATCGCTGTAATAGCAGCTATAACGGACATAATGATTAAAATAACATCCCAAGGTATACTACCTGCTTTTAATCCAAGTCCTAAAGTTAAAACTACGACGCCGATGCCACCAGCATAACCAATAGCCATACCGCCTAGTCTAACACCCAAGAATATCGCACCAAAGAGCACGATCAACTGTAATATCAATGAAATATCCATTGAAAACTCCTCTATTAAATTTTATAACTAAAATTTTTACTTAAGCGTGTCAGAATTTTGACACGCTTTTAATAATACTTTGCTTAAATTTCTACCTAACCATGCTTGGATTTAGCATATTTTTTGGCTCTAAAATTTTGTCGATCTCTTCTTTGCTTAGATAGCCTCTCTCTAGGCAGATATCACCAACTGCTTTACCAGTTTGCAAAGCCTCTTTAGCGATGCTTGCAGATTTTTCATAGCCAATGTATGGGTTAAATGCTGTCACGATACCAACTGAGCCTAGAACTGACTTTAAGCAAGCTTCTGGATTTGCTGTTAGTTTTCTTACAGCTTTTTCAGCTAGTGTTTTCATCGCGTTTTCAAGGATAAATATAGAGTTAAATAGCGCATAAGCGATGCCTGGCTCAAATGCATTTAGCTCAAATTCACCTCTTTCTGAGCAAAGCATGATAGTTACGTCGTTACCGATTACTTCATAGCACGCTTCGCCTACAACCTCAGCGATAACTGGGTTTACTTTGCCTGGCATGATAGAGCTGCCTGGTTGCATTTGTGGTAAATTTATCTCGCCAAGACCGCATCTTGGGCCTGAATTCATCAAACGAAGGTCATTTGCGATCTTACTTAGGCGGACGGCAGCAGTTTTTAATGCACCACTTACGTGAACGAAGTCTGCTGTATCTTGAGTAGCTGCGATGAAATCATCAGCTTTTTTGAAATCAACACCAGTGATATCTTTTAATTTTTTAACAACTACATTTTTATAATCAGGATGGCAGTTGATACCTGTACCAATCGCAGTTGCACCCATATTTAGATATGTCATTGACTCGCGCGCAGCTGTGATCTTTTCGATATCGCTTTTAATGTAGCTTGCAAATGCATTAAACGTATTTCCAAGCGTTGTAGGAACTGCGTCCTCAAGCTCAGTTCTACCCATTTTAATGATATCTTTAAAATCTTTTGCTTTTTTATCAAGTTCGTCTTTTAGTAGATTCATCGCAGCAAGCAAATCAGTAAGTTTTGCGTAAGTTGCTACTTTTATTGAGCTTGGGTAAGTGTCGTTTGTGCTTTGTCCAAGGTTTGTATGATCGTTTGGATGGATGTATTGATACTCACCTTTTTTATGACCCATGCTCTCAAGCGCGATGTTTGTAATAACCTCATTTGCATTCATGTTTGTACTAGTTCCAGCACCACCTTGAACCATATCAACCACAAATTGATCTAAAAACTCACCTGCTATTACTCTATCAGCGGCTTTTGCTAGCGTATCAGCGATCTTAGGATCTAAAACGCCAACCTCTTTATTTGCAAGTGCAGCTGCTTTTTTGATTTGTGCAAATGCTTTTACAAAGTATGGATACTCTTTTAAAGTTCTACCGCTCATGTGAAAATTTTCGGTAGCTCTAAATGTTTGGATACCGTAGTAAAAATCGTCAGAGATCTCTAACTCGCCAATAAAATCGTGTTCTTTTCTGGTTGCCATAACCATTCTCCTTATAAAAAATGTATTAATGAAATTATATAGATATTTAATATTTTAAATATTAATGACTACTTTATTTTTTTAAGATTTGATTTTTAACC
>NZ_PIRR01000079.1:0-2794 GCF_003048555.1 Campylobacter concisus
CGTTTGATGTGACAAAATGTGATAAATAATCGCAAAGAAGGCGAGTGATCGCAGGCATAAATTTATCTTGGCGTATATAATAGCTTTAATTAATGGTTCAAATGTATCTATGTATTTTATGAAAGGCCACACAACAGTTAATAATATTTGAAGAACGTCGGCTGCGTATGATGTGTTTAAGAGACAGTTATAAAGTATATTGTGTAAAGGCAGGTGATGTTTTTATGATTAATCCTATGGTGGTTCATATATTTTATGTAAAAACTGCCGCGAAGTGGATAAATTTACTCAGTAATAAAATGGATATGGATAGCCCTGATATTTATAAAGAACAATAGTTATATAAGTATACTAAAACGTATATGTGATAAATAATATTGGTATATGTAATATCTCTTAAATAATTCTAAAATAATTTCTAACACAAAAATTAAATAAGCACATCAAACGATTATGCCGAGAAAGTATATTGAATGTAGCTATAGTTTGCAATAAGTATTATTTTACTATGAAAAGATAATATATATCTAAAATTTTAATAAATAGTAGAACCTTTTTTATATTGGTCTATATCTATATAAATAGTTTTATTATTTCTGTTAAGTTTAAAGCTATAGAAGAAATTTTTGCCTAATATTGAAGTTAAGAAGGTCAATTATTTTTTGTTATTACTGGATTTTTATACTTTACTGTCTTATTCTTTGTAGTGGAAATAATAGCTATTGTTAACTTTCCTGAGTGATATATGGTTAGTGAAAAAAATTGCAATAGTTCTATCTATGTATTTATGCTCTAATTTTCGACATAGAATCATATCTTGATTATGTTAGAGATTTTTCTTTAAGCTCGGAGTATTACTGACTAGAGATTATGCAACGAGAGATTTCATTATATAAAACCCTTTACAATATGTTATAATGATTTGATTTTATCAATTTTTTTAGAGTAAAAGCCTTATAAGGCATTTGTGTAAACTGATATATGGCAGAAATTGATTTTAGCAATATTAAGGTAAAAGCTTATATTGCAGATGTTTTTATATGGAGCATAAGCTAATGAAAAAGAAAATATTAGTGACTGGGGGGGCTGGGTTTATAGGCTCCCATTTATGTGAAAGGTTGTCAAAAAATCTTGAGAATGAGGTGTATAGTTTAGACAACTATTTTACAGGAAGTATTAATAATCATGTCTCAAATGTAATATATATAAAAGGTGATACAAACGATATAAACAAACTCATTACTTTTTGCCCTCATATAGTATACCACCTTGGCGAATATTCAAGGGTAGAGCAGAGCTTTGATGATATACAAAAGGTTTGGAAATATAATAAAGATGGTACATTTGCAGTTCTTGAATTTGTTAGAAAAATGGGTTGTAAAATAGTATACGCTGGAAGCTCTACTAAATTTGGGGATGGTGGGCTTGGCAGGAATGCTAGTCCATATGCATGGACAAAAGCTAGCAATACAGAACTGGTCAAGAATTATGGTGATTGGTATAATATTCCATATGCTATAACATATTTTTATAATGTTTATGGGCAAAGAGAGATAAGGGTTGGTAAATATGCAACACTTATAGCTATTTTCTGTGAGAAAATGAAAAGGCATGAACCGCTCACTATCGTTAGCCCAGGTGTTCAAAAGAGAAATTTTACTCATATAGATGATATTGTAGATGGAATATTGCTTGTAGGTGAGAATGGATATGGTGACGAATTTGGAATAGGAAATGAAGAAGCATTTACTATATTGGATGTAGCTAAAATATTTGGTGGAGAAATTGTAATGCTTCCTGAAAGACGTGGGAATAGAATGGAGGCTACTGTATGTAGTAAAAAAACAAAAATGCTTGGGTGGAGCGCAAAAAGAAGTCTCATAGATTATATAGAAGAGCGTAGAAAAAAGCAATGGGGATAAAGATGCGAGAAGAGTTAAGTATGCCAGTATTGTTTCTAGTTTTTAATAGGCTTGATACAATGCAAAAGGTTTTTGAACAGATACGAATTGCTAAGCCGCCGAAAATTTACATAGCCTCCGATGGCGCCAGACGAGATAGACAGCATGAATACGATGTTGTAAAGTCGGTTAGACAGTATATTTTAAATAATATAGATTGGATATGTGAAGTAAAAACTCTTTTTAGAGATGAAAATTTAGGATGTGGAGCAGCTGTAAGTAGTGCCATTTCTTGGTTTTTTGAACATGAGGAAATGGGGATTATATTAGAAGACGATGTTGTCCCTGTTCAAAGTTTTTTTGGATTTTGTCAAAAAATGCTTAAGCAATACAAGAATGATGAGCGCGTGATGATGATAACCGGAACAAACTTCATGGTAGATATAAGAGATGACATTAAACAAGACTATTTTTTCTCTAGGCACTTTGCAATTTGGGGTTGGGCTACATGGAGGCGAGCTTGGGAATTATATGATGTAAATATTTCGTGTTGGAGAAACAGCATTTCTATCAAAGATATAGAGTTTGTAAATAGAGAAAAACATATTATTAGCCACTTTAATAATATGTTTGACTTGGTATATTATAAAAAAATAGATACCTGGGATTTTCAATGGGTATTTACATGTTTGTTTAATTATGGACTTTGTCTTACTCCTTCAATTAATATGATTAGTAATATAGGCATACAAGGAACCCACATGAATGGTGATATTACCGATAATCATTTTTTAAAAACTTTAGATTTTAAGAATATTGATAATATTAAAATTAATAAATTGGTGTATCCAGAAAATATATATGAAAATATACTATACAAAAAAGTACTATAC
>NZ_PIRR01000007.1:0-52779 GCF_003048555.1 Campylobacter concisus
CTCTACTTCGGTGTGAAATTTCACAAAATGATGATAAAAGTCCGATTTTAAGCCGTTCTATTGAACTTTGTCGTCCTTATTTGTTTGAAGAGATTAGGCTGATAAAGCCAAAGATAATCGTGACTTTAGGAGAGAAAGCCTTTATGCATTTATATCCAAATTTATTATTAAAAGGCGGATTTGCAAGCATAAGAGGTAGTATTTTAAAAAATGAAAATAGCCTTATTTTACCAACGTTTTCGCCAGAGTGGATCAGCAAAAATCCTAGTTTTGAAAATATTTTTATAGATGATTTAAGTAAGATCAAAGGAGTGATATGAGAAAAATTTTACTTTTTTTAGCCATTTTTTCGACTATTTTTGCATCGCAAGATGAGATAAATTTTGAGAGTAATGTTACAAAAAACCAAAGTCTATCAGGTATACCTCCAGCAAAGATTACTTATATAAATTTAGAACCAGAATTTTGTGATAATGCCTGCTTAAATGAGCTTATCAAGGCTGATTTACTGGCTAGTTTTATGGCGAGATTTGAGACAACAAAAATAGACGATAATGCTCTTTTGGAGCTTTATATCTCTCTTGGTGGTGAAGCTATTTTAAAAGTTAATAAAAGCGGCAAAATCGCTGTAATCATCCCACAAAAGATTATAAAATCTTATGCAAATGTTGTATCAAACGCGGTCTTAAGCTATGTCTTAAAGCAAGATGCAGATGTTGAGATCAAATTTATAAATAGCAACGATGAAAGCCCACAAAGTCTTACAAATGCTATGCAAACGGCTAGAGCCCAAGGCTTTAATTATTTTATCGCAGCCCTTACATCAAATGGTGCAAACATTATAAATTCGCTAGTTTTATCAAATGAGCTTATCTACATTCCAAGCGTTCATAGCTCTTTTATCATAAATCCAAAGCCAAATTTGATCTTTGGTGGCATTGATTATAAAGACCAAATTTCAGCTTTGCTAGCTTACTCAAACGAAAAAATAGTTGCATTTGACGATGGTAGCTCATTAGGACAAAAGCTAAATGAATATGTCCGCATGCAAAGTAGCGATTATCATGAAGCCTCTATCGTAGGCAAAGATATAAATTTAAATGATACTTTAAGCAAAAAATCCAAATTTAATGATGCAAGTATATTTTTAAACATCCCAATCGTCAAAGCTTCTCTTGTAGCAACGCAGATGAGAGGCTTTGAGATAAAACCATACGCACTTTTAAGCACACAGATAAATTTTTTACCAAATATCTTTAATGCCATCGCACAAAGAGATAGACAAAATCTTTTCATCGCGAACTCACTAAATCCTGTTAACGACTTATTTTTGGGGCTTGGTGATCTTTTTGATGTAGATTTTAGATATTCACAAATCGGCTATTCAAGTGCTTTTGGTGCCGAGTATATATATACAAATTTTATAGATAAAAGTGCTGATAGAATTTTTACCGAAAGAGTTGAAAACTCTCAAGTCTTATATGGAGTTAAAATTTATAACGCAAAAGGCGACCACTTTGACGAAGCAAATCAAGAAATTTTGCTCGATCAAAATAGCTCAATGTAAAGGCACAAAGTGGCTAAAGTTAAATTTTTAATTTAGCCATGATCTAAAATTTAGAATTCTCCAAAAATTTCTTTATCTCATCATTTATCTTAGCAAGCTTCTCTTCTTTCATAAAGGCCAACGTAATCGTCGCTCTAAAAAGTAGCTTTTCGGCATTTTTGTCATCAAATTTATAAATTTCTTGCTCCAAAACAAGACTAGCTTTTTTAAGCTCTAAAATTTTGGTTCTAACAAATACTTCATCGCCAAGCACAGCTGAGGCGATAAATTTAGCCTCCAGCGACGAAACTACAAAGTATCCGCTCTCTTTTGTGAAATTTAGCCCAGCCTGAAAAAATGCTTCACTTCTAGCTCGCTCGCAAAATTTTATGTAGTTTGTATGATAGACTATGCCGCCCGCATCGGTATCTTCGTAGTAGATTCGTATTTTCACAGCCACTCCTTAGGCTTTTAGATTAAGGCACATTTTACTGATTTTTCTTAAAAGACCCATTATATCCGCCTCTTTTTCCTCATGCGTCTTTAAATTTTGCCCGTGAGCGCTACTAGAATCATAATTTACGTTTGCGTTAAATCCGTTTACGCCGCCTATCATATTAATCCTTTTAAGCCTTTATATCCACGCTCTTAGCGTTAAATTTCATCATCGCCTCAAGTTCTTCTAAATTTTTTCTAGTATTTTGCTCTAGCTCTTTGTCGTATTTTCTGTTTTTACCCAGCATCTTTTGCGTTCGCTTTTCTTGCCTGGTTAGCTTTTCTAGGCGTTTTTGCGCCTCTTTCACATCCTCTTGCATTATTTCAAAGAGGCTTTTTGATTCTTTGCCGTCGTCGCTAACGTTTATCTCGCCGACAAATTTTAAACTCCTTGCAAAATCTACGAAATCTTTTAAATCTTGAGGCAATGAATCTACTAAAGATTGCGAGTATTTATCGTATTTATGTCCATGCAAGTCGGTAAAGGCTTTAATTTTTGCTTGGTACTCTTGCGAGGATATGTTTTTATCCAGCCCGTTAATCTTGCCGTGATAGGTGGTTTCACCTTCTATGGCGTGACTATTTTTGTTTAAAATGCCGACCAAAAGCCCGCCTTTGGTTATATTGCCGTCTTTATCGGTATATTTGTCTTTTGTAGTATCAAAATACATCCCGCTGCTTATATCCTCTTTGCCGCCGCTGTTGCTGTTTAATATATCGGTAGATGGTTTTAATCTCTTATGCTCTGAGTAGTAACCAATCGTAGAGCTATTATAAAAAGTAGTCGTTATGCTAGTTCGTTCATTTCTTTGAAAGCTACTATCGGCTCCCATATAGTCTGATATTTTGCTATGGAGCTTTAATACCTTGAGCGTTTTATTGTCGTATTCGTATCCTTGAGGAAATTTGGCGAGATCTTCTTTGTTAAAACTTTCTTTGGAATTTAAAACGTCCTCGCCAACTACTTGGGATAAAATTTTATATGCATTGCCGACTGTTTTTGCTATATCTATGTTTTTAAAATCGGCTTTTAAAATGCCCGAGTTAGTATTTACGTTCACGAGCGATTTTAAGGTATCTGAGTGGATTTTGTAGTCCTTTGGGATACCTGCGGCTTCGTTAAATTCGGACGTAAAATATCCGTCCGTATCGACTTTGTAGCCTAAAACTTCGTTAAATTTATGCTCGACCGTATCCGGCTGCGAGATTTCATTTTTATATATGATTTGACTCTTTATGCTATGTTTTTCATTTAGTTGAAAATTTTTAGCGACACTAGAAAATCCGCCGATACCGCTTAACATCATAAATCCTTTTAAAATTTGGTTTTAAGCTAGATCGGCAAAATTGAAAAAATATCTAGTAAAAATAATAAAAACTATCAAAAAGCCATACAAAATTTCTATTTCTATAGCAAAAGGCAAATTCACTCGCGCGTCTTTCTCATCGCCAGATCGCACTTGGCACCGCGAGTTATCATCAAGGACTGATCGTAAAATAAAATAAGCACCACCGAAACCCCGACGCCAAGCGCTAACGAGACCGTCGTAGTCGTGATTGCGTTATCGAAAAATATGATTAGGTATTCGTTTTTCTTAGCGATATTAGGCTCGTTTAGAAACGAAAATAGCGCCAAAATGCCCTTATACGCGTAAACTCCGGGCACCATCGGCAAAAGCGCGGGAAACGCGATGATCTCGGCGGGCACTTTTAGCCGTTTGGCAAAGAGCATACCTAAAATCCCGCTTAAAAATGAGACGATAAGAGTGGCGACGCTGATGTTAAAAAATCCCATCTGCATGATCCAAAAGCGGCTAGCGTGCGCAAACGCCGCAAGCAGCGCGCAAAATGCGAGAGTCCTTTTTGGCGGAGAGCTAGCGTAGGCAAAGCCGAGCCCCGCCACCGCGGCAAAAGCTCCGTCTATAAGCGTCGCGGTAAAAAGCTCAAACATGTAAAATCTCCGCATTGCTAAGCGAGAGCGTGATATAGACACCCACTGCTATGCAAAGTATCAAGATGCCCGTACTCACGGCCCTGCTGATGCCTACAAGCGTGTTGTCGTTTAGGATATCAAAGACCGAGTTTATGAGAAAAACGCCCGGCATCAAAAATAGTATCGACGAGCCGATCGCCACGTCGCTAGTGTGCGTAAAGCCGTAAAATACGCCAAGATAGGCGATAAAAGAGACCACGAACGAGACCAAAACGTACTGGATTTTTAAATTTACGCCCATTTTAGCAAGTGCAAATCTAAGGCTATAGCCCACGAGCGTCGCGAAAAATACGCAAGCTACCGAGCCAATATCGCCGCCAAAAAGCTTGCAAAAGGCCGCATTTGCAAGGCTTATTAAAATAAGCGAACTTGCAAATTTATTTGCCCCGATACGCATGACGCCTTCAAACTGCTCTTTGGCCTCGTTTAAGCTTAAATTTTCATCCAAAATCCGCCAGCTAAGCGACGAAAGCTCAGAAATGCGGTTAAAGCTCACATAACCAAACGGGATCTTTTTTACGTAGGTTCGGCGCAGGGAGTTGTCGACCGAGTCCATCACGCTAATGGTAAAATACTTCACAAAAATCGTCACGCTAACGTCGTGGCCGTAGTGTTTAGCTATGCGGTCTACGCACTTTTCTACGCGCGCTGTGTAGGTGCCAGCACTCACCATCGCACTCGTGTATTCGGCTAGAAAATTTGTTAAGACTTGAATATCAGGCTTTGCGTTCATTTTGGCTAATCTTAAATTTCACAAAAAATAAAATGATTTGTAAAACAAGCATGATTTTCATCACATATTCACTCGCACTATGCATTTTGGCAAATTCAGCCGTCTTTGTCGCGTCAACACCCAAATTCTGAGCGTAAACTATAAAAGGTGTAAAGAAAAATACAAAGCTTAAAGCTAAGGCTAAATTTAAAAAAGCAAGCATTAGCATGCTAAATTTTAGTGAAAAAATAAGCTTTTTTCTAAGATCAAATAGCTCACTAATCATTATAACTATGCTTATAAAAAGCAAAATATAATTAAATTTCAAAAATATCTTTGTCATCATTTGACCGCTCATAAAATGCGTAAGTATGCCATCTCCTATGATGCTTTGTGGGAAAAATATGACTGGCGCCACCAAGATACCAAGCGTTAGCTCAGCTCCTATAAGTACTGCCAAAAGCAAAAAATAAACTCCTCTCAAACTCTCTCCTTTATATTTTTAACTTCGCGCAAAAGCCTCTATCAAAGCCAGCCAAATCTTTGTAAAAACTATACTCAAAACCATTGGCCTCTAAGAATTTTTGCATACTTGCTTTTTGATCGTACCCCATCTCACAAGCAACGTTTTTGATATTACGATCTTTGGCTATGAGAATAATATCTTTTAAGATTTCATCTCCTACTTCGCCTCCAAAGAGCGCACTTTCCGGCTCATTTAGTACAAATTTACTAAGTTTATAGCCTCTTGCAATATATGGCGGATTTGAAACCAAAATATCAATATCTTCTAAAATTTCATCCACATAAGAGCAGTTTAAAAATTTGATCCTCCCGCCTACATCAAATTTATCTGCATTTTTTTTAGCAAGCATCAAAGCTTTTTCATTAATGTCTGTTGCTACGATATTTGCCTTTGTTTTTAGAGCTAGCATGATACTAATAATGCCGCTTCCTGTGCCTATTTCTGCGATCTTTGGTTCATTATATTCGCGTGAAATTTCTATTACTTTATCCACTAAAATTTCTGTTTCAGGTCTTGGGATAAGCACTCCGCTTTCCACGTAAAAATCAAGCCCATAAAAGCTAGCTTTACCAGTTATATATTCAAGAGGCTCGTAGTTTTCATACCTTTTAACTAGAGCAAAATAGCCACTCTCATCAAATTCATTTTTTTGATTTAAAAATACCCATTCAATGCTTACATCAAGATAGTTCATAAGCAAAATTTTAGCCACTCTGCTTGGATTTTGACAAAGCGGGCTTAGCCTTAAACTAGCCTCTTTAAGAGCTTCTTCAATTTTCATTTTCTAGCTCGTTTATACGCTCAAAGAGGCTTGGGTGTGAGTGATAGACGAACGCGTAGAGCGGATGGGCCTTCGGGAAGGCCTTGTTTTCGGAGCCTAGCTTTTTTAGCGCGCTTATCATATCGGTTTTGTTTGAGATTTCGCCTGCGAATTTATCGGCGCCAAATTCATTCGCGCGGCTAAAATACGAGCTAACCGGCAAAAATAAAAATCCGAAAATCGGCGAAAAAAGTAGCAAAAACACGATCATTCCGCCGCCTCCGCTATGAAGCCCAAGCGCTTGATACGCAGCGTCTGGGATGTTGCCGAATATCAAAAACATAGCAAAAAGCATAACCGCGCTTAGAGAGATCATTTTTAGGATATCTTTGTGCTTAAAGTGCCCAAGCTCATGGCCCAAAACGGCGATTATCTCCTCTAAACTTAGTTTTTTAACGAGCGTATCGAAAAGCACCACGCGTTTAGTCGCGCCAAGGCCGCCAAAATAGGCGTTTAGACGGTTGTCGCGCTTGCTGGCGTCTATCGTAAAAACGCCGCTACTTTTAAACCCGCACCGTGCTAAAAGCCCTTCTATACGGCTTTTTAGCTCGCCATCTTCTAGCGGCTGCATTTTGTTAAAGATAGGCGCGATAAGCGTCGGGTAGATGAGATTTATAACGAGCGCGACGGCAAAGCTTAGCAAAAACGCCCAAAACCACCAAAAATCGCCCAAAAATCTAATGCAAAGCAGCACCAACCACACAAATAGCGTGCCAAACACCAGCGTTAGTGCGAGCGTTTTAAGCAGATCAAGCGTAAAAATTTTAGGCGTTACGTTTGAAAAGCCGAGCTTTTTATCTTTGACGAAGGTTTCGTAGATATTTAGCGGCAGTTCTAGCAGCGACGAAACGAGCAAAAATACCATAACCATAAAGACGTTGTCGCCTATATCTCCAGTTTTATAAGCATGCCCCGATATCGCTCCAAGCCCCCAGCACGCCCACATCATAAATATCGCGGCGTGATAAAAAAGGCTTGCTATCTCAAATTTTTGATTCGTTATTGCTGCAGCGGCGGCGGTTTCGTATTCGCTCTGCGATAAAACGACGGCCGGCTTTTTAGCCTCCGCACGTATAAAATTTATCTGTAAAATCGCCAAAATCGCCTTTGCGGCAACGTAAAAAAAGTAAATACAGAGCAAAAAATAAAACATATTTTTACGCCCTATTTTAAAAAATTATCGTAAAACGAGCTGATAAAAAGTACCAAAATGATAAACGGTACGACAAATTTTATATACCAAAACCAGATATTTATTAGTTTTGCATGTTTTTCACTACCTTGCAAAATTTCTTTTTTTGCATCATCTTTTAGCACCCAACCTACAAATATAGCACAACCAAATGAGGTAAATACAAAAAATATCGTTGCGCTTATTGCATCATATGCGTCAAAAATATTCTTACCAAAAATGCTTACATGACTTAGTATGTTTGTGGCCATCAGCGAAGGTAAATTTCCTAAAATAAATATACCTCCAAGGACTAAAAATATTGCTTTTTTGCGTTTTATCTTAAATTTTTCTTGAAGAGTCGTGATTATTACTTCATATATTGGTAGTGATGTCGTAAGCGCAGCGATCATCAGCAGCGTAAAAAACGCTACCGCGAAAAATCCACCAAAAGGCATATGCGAAAAAACGATCGGCAGGCTCTTAAACACGAGGCTTGGGCCGCTATCTGGTGAGACGCCGTAGCTAAAAAGCGACGGAAATATCATAAAGCCTGCAAGCACGGCAATTACCGTATTTAAAATGCCTGTAATGATAGAAATTTTAACCAAACCCTCATCCTTTTTCACAAAGCTAGAAAGTGTGATCATCACACCAAATCCAAGCGAAAGAGCAAAAAAGACCTGTCCCAAAACATCGACAAAAAGCTTTAAGTTTATCTTTGAAAAGTTAGGTGTTAAGTAAAATTTTACGCCTTCTATTGCACCATCAAGTGTGATATTTTTAGCAATCATAATAAGCATTAAAATAAAAAGTAGTGGCATTAAAAATTTCGCTGATCGCTCGATACCACCGACCGCACCTTGTACCAAAATAGCGTAATTAACTAGCACAAAAACAAGCGTCGCAAAGCTGATAGCCAGCGGATCGCTAACGATATTTTGCTCATAAAACGCGCTCGTAGCCTCGAAGCTAAGCACCTGCGAGAGATCAAGCATACCAAATGAAATTTGTGCGATGTAGTTTAGCACCCAGCCGCCAATAACCATATAGTAAGCCATGATGCCAAAAGCACCAACAAGTCCCATCCAGCCAACGATCTGCCACTTTTTACTGATCTTTTTACCATTTATCGATCCGCCAAAAGCATCCACGGCGTTGCATTTTAGGCGTCTGCCGATCGCGTTTTCGGCTAAAATCATCGGTATACCGATCACGATCATCGCGATACAAAACACGAGTACATAGGCGCCGCCACCGTTTTGCCCGACTAGATACGGGAAGCGCCACGTCGCGCCAAAGCCAACCGTAGCTCCTGCAACAGCTAAAATGTATGTGAGCCTTGAACTCCAAGATTTTCTATCCATCTTTTTGCCTTTGTGAAAAATAGGGATTATATAAAAAAATTGATTAAATTTTGCTAGCAACAAGCGGTGTTAGGATGCAAGCCCAGTTTTTTGTTAATTTTAAGAATTTTTACGAATAATTTTTCTTTCACATTTTGTTTTTATGGACAATTTTAGACAACTGCTTAAAAAAATTTATTAGTGCAAAACACCAAATTCTACATATCCCTCCATCGCAATAAACAATATCCAGCCCTCCTTGGGACCACAAAAATAGTGATGCTCTGGGATATTTTCAACTATAAATTTTAAAAAATCGTAAAAATACTTAGGCGCAAATTTAACCTCTATATTTGTTAAGTTGTCGCCGATGTAGCTTATATCACCACTTAAAATTTTACTTTTGATGCTTGGATTTGAGCTGAGAAATTTTTCAATGTCGGTAAAATTTTTATATTCAGCCGTTTTGTAACCTTTTAAATTTTGTAAAACTGGCTTTGAGCCAATGAAGGCCAAATTTTGCTCTATAAATTTCGCCCCATCGTTACTCGTGCACCACTTATTGCTAAAATTTGATAAAAAAGCGAGCATCTCATCGTCAGCTGAGATAAAATTTGAAACTAAATTTTTCTGGCTCATTTGTCTCCTTTTTTATAAATTTTTAGCAAAACTACCCATAATCCTTTAAAAACAAAGATCACATAAAAATTAATGATTAAATTTGAGATTGTGGATAATTTTTTATCGTTAATTTGCACATAAAACCGGTTCAGGTTTTAGCTTCACACTTGGAGCTGTTTTGCTAAAGCTTATGAGATCCTCTGTCGTTTGGATACTAAAAGGTAGGCGTGTAAGGCAGACTTTAAAAATTTCAGCTGCCGCTATTGCGTCATTTAACGCTCTGTGGTGGGTATTATTTATGCCAAGAAGCTCTTTTAGTGAGCCAAGTCCGTATTTTTGTGAAGCGATAGTACGGCGACTAAGATCGATGGTGCAAAGCTTTCTATTTAGCAGCATGCCAAGGCCGATCTCGTTTAGGCTATGAGAGATAAAGCCGTAGTCAAAATTTACGTTGTGCGCGATAAAGACGCTAGTTCCAAGAAAAATTTTGAACCGCTCAAGTACATTTAGCAAATTTGGCGCACCAACTAGATCGCTAGCCTTTATACCGGTTAGCTCGGTGATATTTTCAGGCACCACAGGAGCTGCCACAAAGCTTTCAAAACGCCCTATCTCAATGCCATTTTTCATTTTTATTGCACCGATTTCAATGATCTGACCACTCGTCGTACCGCCAGTCGTTTCGATATCAACCACGCAAAATTCCTGCTCGCTAATATCTCTAAATCTCGTGCCAAGCTCGATCTCATTCTCTTCATTTCTAGTGATGTCAAGCCCAAGAGTTCGCCACATATCAAGATCGCGCACGTCAATGAGTGATGAAATTTCATCAATATCGCTAAATCTTAAAATAAACTCATGATAGCTTAAATTTTGCCTAGCTAAAATTTCTATGCTATTTTCTAAACGCTGTTTTTTTGGTTTCAAAACTCAAGCTTTATGGCGCGAATGGCTTGTTCGTAAGAATTTGATGAGAATATGTAGTTGCCAGCCACCAAAATATCAGCTCCAGCCTCTTCAAGATCAGGCGCATTTAGTCCGTTTACGCCGCCATCTACTTCGATCAGACACTTAGCGTTTTTTCGTTCTATCAGCTCTCTTAGCGCCCTTGTTTTTTCAAGCACGACTGGCATAAATTTCTGACCGCCAAAGCCAGGATTTACGCTCATCAAAAGCACCATATCGACTCCATCAATGATATGCTCGATCGCGCTAACTGGCGTATGTGGATTTAGCACGATGCCAGGACTTACGCCATTTTTTCTAATGTGATCAATGAGCCTTAATGGGTGCTTCTCTTCTTCAATGTGAAAGGTTAGAAATTTTGGCTTTAACGGCAAGAAAAGATCAGCAAAAAATGAGTTATTTTCAACCATTAAATGAATATCAAGTGGCTTTGTAGCTGCTTTTGCAACGGCATTTACCACAACTGGGCCGATAGTTAAATTTGGTACAAAATGCCCATCCATAACATCAACATGCACCAGATCGCACCCAGCCTCGCAAATGGCTCTTATCTCAGCTGCCAAATTTCCAAAATCAGCCGATAAAATACTAGGTGCAACATACATTTTTTCTCCTTACTTGGTTACAAATACAAAGCCTATTTCGTCATCTTTTACATCTAGTCTATTCATGATGCCTACACTATTGTGATCAAAAAAAACATCATCGGATAAAATTTTAGGCAAACTAACTTTTACTTTTATGCCTTTTTGCCAAAGATGAGTCAAAAATTTATCCGTAATGATACTAAAAATTTGAGAATATCCACTTAAATAATCATTTGAATCATTGCCTTCAGGCATAAAAATAGAGCAAATTTTGTCTAATTTATCTTTTTTTACTCCAAATAGCACTCTTGCGTAAATATCACCATAATACTGAACACAAATACGCAAGTAATCGCACTCATCCTCTATGTCAAGCGCACTAACTTTGGTATCAACACATAAAATTTCTTCTTCTGCTAACTGTGAGATAATTTTGCTCGCGATTTGCGTCACATAAGATGAAATTTGAGCCACACTCTTGTTGATATCTACTGGCTCTGCATCAAAGTCTCTTTTTTTAAGATAAAAAATAGTGTCGTCTTTATAAAAGTCATTTAAATTTTTATAGATAAATATATTTGCATCTTTAAGGTACGTTACTAATTCAATAGATAAATTTGATTCGTTTATGCCACAAAGCGAAATAAATGCACCTGATCTTTTGCTGATTTTAGCAAGCTTGATTAGAAATTTTGCGCCCCTTATATTTAAAGCGCCAGAAATATTTACCCATAAAATAAAAAATTTATATCCGATTTTTAGCATAATGTCATGAGCTGACATATCAAAATCTTCAATAAAATCTGAGTCCATAAAACTTTTTATGGCATAAACAACGACACCATCTTTTATAAAAGTATCTATCTGGTTTTGCTTTAATCTAACATGATTTAGCTGTGATACTGCATAGCTATATAAAATCTTTTTTTTATTAAACTCGGTCGCATCTCTAGCCTCAACCACATCAAATGAGCGATTTTTGAGATAATTAGCCAAATAGTGCTTATACTGCTCAGTTGAGTTGTAAATGAAAACTTTGTCATTTGCGTTGTTTAGAAATTTATTTAAAAACAAGCTCGCGATATTTTCACTTTCAAACATTGAAATATTTAAAATATTCTTAACTGTTTTCATCATCAATTCATAAAAAATTTCATTGTAATCGCAAATCGCAAATACTACGCCATTCTTTTGCGCTTCTTCGCTTAAATTTTCAATTATTCTACCAAGCCAAACGGGGCTAAAAAATGTAACATTTTTTAGCGAAAGTAGTATGACGCTGATATCACGCGATGAAATTTGGTTTATATATTTTTCACTTAATTTTAATGGAACATTCTCTGCTTCCAAAAAACCAAAAGGCCTTATAATAGCCATTGAGCCATTAAAAGTTAATTTCATTTTTGTAGAGCTTTTTTAATAAATATAATGGTTTGCATCTCTGGATAAACATTGATATCTAAAATTTTATCAACTCCAAAATCATAAAATTCAGGCCTGCTGGACTCATAAGAGAGCAAAATCTCAAAAAAGCAAAGCATCTCTTTATCAATCTTGCCTAATGATTGTTTATTCATATTCATTGCTTTTAAAAAAATATCCCAAAGACTAAAGCCATATTTTTTTTGCAAAATTTTATTACAGCTTACATCAGAATACAAAATAACATCTGACATACAAGATGGATATTTTGAAAATAAATTTTCACACACTATAATACAGGCAATAGAATACGAAGCAAGTGATAAATAACTGTATCGTTTTTCTTTAAAAGAATTTAATACTTTTAGCCAATCTGATAAAATTTTAGCATTAAGCTCGATCAAATCAACGATTTTAAAATTAAATACCTTATAAATTTTTGGGGATTTTAAAAATATAAAATAAGAAAGCACTATCGCTCTAAAAGTATCAATGCCAAGCATATTTGCTATTACTACCGAATCGTTGCCATCATAAGGAATATCAAATTTTGCACGTTTAAAAATGGAGCTAAAATAAGTTTTAAAAGATGCTATATTTTGTAAAGTAGTAACTGCTTCAGTTACATTACCAGCTAACAAAAAGTGCTCGACCTTTTCAAAAAGAGTTGGCATCTGTAAAACAAAATCAACATTTTTTTCGATCAACTCTTTACTAAGCATTTTGTATCACTCAAGATTTCTAAATATTTTTGCTATTTATAATTATAGGCAAAGGTGTTATTTTATCTAGATTATTAATAAAAATCAATTCTTTTAAAAAAGAATCTATTTAAGCATTACTTTTGTTTGTTTTAGATAAAATCAGCAGAAATTTTTGTTTATAAGGAAAAAAAATGTCAAAAAGATGTGCGATAACAGGCAAAGGACCGATGATAGGCAACAATGTGAGCCACGCTAACAATAAAACTAAAAGAAGATTCTTGCCAAATCTTAGAACGATTCGCGTTACACTAGAAGATGGCACTACAAGAAAGATAAAAGTGGCTGCTTCTACTCTAAGAACGATGAAGAAACAATCAAACTAAGAATATAAAATGAAGAGGAATTTATGTCTTTTCTCTCAAGACTTTTAAAATTCCTCAACTGGTCAAACTCTACAAAACCAGAAATAAGCCTAGATACTGAGCTTTACGAACAATTAAAACCTTTTAGATTTCCACTAATCTCAGTCGTATTACTGTTACTTTTTGGAACATTAGGTTATGTCTTAATAGATAATTTCTCGCTAATAGATGCCTTTTACCAAGCTGGTATGACTTTTACAACAGTTGGTTTTACCGAAGTTGCTCCAATAACTCCAAAGGGCAGAATTTTTACTATCACATTTATACTTATTGGTTTTATTATATTTACACTATCGATTGGTATTGTGGTTGAGGTTTTAAAAAGAGGCACATTAATTAGCATTTTAAAGGAACGACGCATGCTTTATAGGATCGCAAGACTAAAAAATCACTTCGTTATTTGTTATCACAATCTATACACAATCGAACTTAGTGCTCAATTTCGCGAAAATCATATACCTTTTGTAGTGGTCGATGATAGAGAAGATATTGCAGAGCTAGCTCAAATTTATAAATACCCATATTTCATAAAAGCTCAGCCACACACGCAAATTGCCTTTTTAAAAACACATCTATCAAGCGCAAAAGGACTTATAACTCTTAGCTCAAATATTGCTGATAACATCGCCCTTATAGCATCTGTAAGACTTTATGAAAAAGAGATAGGTCGCAGAAAACCTTATCATATCATCACAAATGCAGAGACAGAAGACGATACGCAAAGATTAAAAAAATTAGGCGCTGACAATGTGGTAAGCCCATCTCGCTTAGTCGCCCAGCGGTTAAGTGCTATGAGCGTAAGGCCGGACATGGAAAATTTATTAGAGCAGTTTTTGTATACAAAAAATTCACCTATCGATATAGAAGAAATTCTTGTGCCTGATTACTCTTGGATAAGATTTAAAAGATTAAAAGAGACTCATCTACGAAATATTACAAATGCGGACATAGTAGGCATTAGAGATATAAATAATAATTTTGTGCCAATGCCAAATGGTGACACATTAGTAGGAACAGGATCAAAGCTTTTAGTTATCGGTACCGTTGATGGAATACGTCTAACCAAGCGTGTTGTAAAAAGCAAACACAAACCTGAAGAATTTAAATACGTATAAAATAAATTTTTCTACTTGCTCTTTTTAAAAATTCAAGCAATGTCTTGGCACCTTTTTTATATCCAAGCATTTACAAAGTCTTGATAAAATTTCTCAAATTTTTATAGGAGCCGATATGTTACATGAATATACAGACCTTATAAATGAGCTAAAGAAAACCGATGCTCGTTTTGCTGCTCTTTGCAAAAAACATGATGAGCTAAATAAAAAAATAGACGACAATCTGGCAAAACCATCTGAAATTGATAGTTTAAAGAAAGAGAAATTAAAACTAAAAGACGAAATTTATGCTCAAATTTTAAAGCATAAAAAGTAAGAATAAATTTATCTAATCTTTAAGATTAGATAATAAATTCTGGTTCAAATTTTGTCCCATTTACTCGAACTATTCTCGCTGGTATACCAACGACTGTCGCATTTGCTGGGACATTTTTTAACACGACTGAGTTTGCGCCGATCTTGGCATTTTCACCGATCGTTATGGCACCTAGTATCTTTGAGCCAGCTGCGATAGTCACACCATTTTTTACAGTCGGATGTCTTTTGCCACACTCTTTTCCGGTGCCTCCAAGTGTTACTTGATGATACATCATTACATCATCGCCTATCTCAGCTGTCTCACCGATAACCACACCCATGCCATGATCTATAAAAAATCTCCTGCCGATCTTTGCTCCAGGATGGATCTCGATGCCCGTTAAAAATCTTGCAATTTGTGAGATGAGTCTAGCTAGAAAAAAATGTTCTTTTTTATATAAAAAATGAGAAATTTTATGAAACAAAACCGCATGAATACCAGGAGTGTTTATAAGTATTGCCAAAAAGCAACACTTATGTACCGATGGGTCTTTTTCACGAACAGTTTGAACTAGCTCCTTTAGACTCTCCCACATATTTTTATGCTCCGTAAAGCTCTGTACTTAAGTATCTTTCGCCATTATCTGGAGCTATGAAAAGTACTTTTTTGCCAGCGCCAAGTCTTTTAGCTACTCTTTTTGCAGCCACGTAAGCAGCACCACCACTTATGCCTATCATGAGTCCATCACTTTTTACAATTGCTCTAGCTGCGTTTAGTGCGTCATCGTTACTTACTTTTTCCACTTCGCTAACTAGGCTCATATTCATAGTATTTGGTAAAAATCCGGCTCCAATGCCTTGAATTTTATGCGGCCCTGGGTTGCCACCACTTAAAACCGGCGATGCTTCAGGCTCAACTGCGATGATCTTAGTATCATAGCCTTTTTCTTTTAAAATTTTTGCTACGCCACTTATTGTACCACCTGTGCCAACGCCAGCTACAAATGCATCAAGCTTACTAAAATCAGCCACAATTTCAGCTGCTGTTGTTAGTTCGTGAGCTTGTGGGTTATACTTGTTTTCAAACTGGCTTAGCATTACGTGATTTGGCTGAGCTGCTAGCTCTGTAGCTCTTGCGATCGCTGCTTTCATGCCACCAGACGCTGGAGTAAGCTCAAGCTGTGCACCATAAGCAGCTACGATCTTACGTCTTTCGATACTCATGCTCTCTGGCATGCAAAGTATCACTTTAAAACCAAGTGCAGCACCACACATCGCTACACCAATGCCAGTATTTCCGCTCGTTGGCTCAACGATAGTATCACCATGTTTTAGCGTATCGTCAGCTAGCATCTTAGTTATCATATTAAATGCGATCCTATCTTTTACAGAGCCGCCTGGATTAAAAAACTCTAGCTTTACATAAATTTCAGCCTCATCAGCACCTGTTTTTATCTTTACAATAGGCGTATTACCAATTGTTTTAAGGATATTATCGTAGATCATTGCCTCTCCTAAAATAAATTTTAAGTAAATTTAGCACAGAATTTAAAATAAAACATAAAAAGTCCTAATTTATGCCAAATTTAATATAAAAATTTCAATTTTTAATACTATTGAGTACTTTTTGCCCGTCTTCGCTTAGAAATTTGCCTTTGAAATTTTCTTTGCAGAACTCCAAAACAAGAGCATGATATAGCTTTAAAATTTCAACTTCGTCAAATTTTGAGCTATCAAGAAATTTATAAATTTCATCATAATCAAGCGAGCTAAGCCACTCAGCCGCCTCGTCGTAGCACTCGAAATTATAGTCAAAATACGCCATTATCCTAAGCACATAAGCATCAACAACCATGTATGGCTTGCCACAAGCATATGCCAGTATCGCATCACAAGTCTCAGCCCCAACACCTTTTACATTTATTAGCCACTCGCGACTGGCATTTTCTTTAAAATTTTCAAAATCGCCAAACTCGTTTTTTATCGCCAAACAAAGCGTTTTTAGCCGCTTTGCCTTTGTGTTATAAAAGCCACTTGGCTTTATGAGCGTGGCAAGCTCGCTGTTTTCAAGCTCGCAAATACCATTTAGGCTATTTTTTCCGGTACTTTTTAGATTATTTAATGCTTTTTCTACATTTTTCCAGTTGGTATTTTGCACCAAAATAGCACCTAAAATAACCTCAAAAGTGCCCTCTCCTGGCCATTTTAGCTCATCCAAATTTCTGCTTTTGTGATTAAATAAGGTTAAAAATAAATCGGTTGATGTCATTTGAAATTTTCTTTAAATGTGAGATAAAACTGCTTTGCCGTCCTGCCGCTCCTGCTAGCTCTAAGAGTGGCGAAATTTTTAGCAAGACTGTGAAGTATTTCCCTATCACCGGAGTACTCTTTAAAGTAAAAATCAACCATTTTTAGGTACTCATCGTAGTTACCCTGATAAAAACTAATCCAAAGACCAAAGCGATCTGAAAGAGAAATTTTCTCCTGAGCTGCGTCACTGTAATGTATTTCGCCGTCCATTAACTGTGAGTTTTCATTTTCGCTTTTAAACTCGCTTATTAGGTGTCTGCGATTTGAAGTAGCGTATAAAAGGACGTTTTTTGGCGGCTTTTGGATAGAGCCATCCATGATAGGCTTTAGAAATTTATACTCATTGCTGCCATTTTCAAAGCTTAGATCATCGCAGAAAATGATAAATTTAAACTCGCTTTTTCTAATCTCGTCGATAATGTCACCAAGGTATTTTAGATCTTCGCATCCAAGCTCGATTATGCGAAGTCCAGCTTTATAAAACTTAGTAAAAACAGCCCTTACAAGGCTTGACTTGCCACATCCTCTCTCACCCCAAAGAAGCACGTGGTTCGCATCCTTACCATCTATAAAATTTAGAGTATTTTTTAGTAAAATTTCTTTTTGTTTTTCTAGCCCATAAAGTGAGTCGATATCAACAAAATCGATATCATCAACTGGTTTTAACATCTCTTTTGTACTTTTATAAATCGCTGCGTACTTCACGCCCCAATCTATCACTTCTTATCCTTTCTTAGATAGACCAAAATTTCAGCCAAAACATCGTCATCGTCCTTGCTACGTGACTTTAACCTTATCTTTTCATTATCATTTTTTGTTATTAGTATGTTTTGCTCGCTGTTTGAGATCGTTTTTATGCCAGCTTTTAGAGCTAAAATTTTGATGATGATAACATCTAAAAACTGCTTTGTAAACGTATCTATCTTGCCAAATCTATCCTCAAGCTCGCTTTGTATCTCATAGACCTCGCCCACCTCTTTACACTTGCTAAGGCGTCTGTAAATTTCAAGCCTTAGTCTATCTTCTCTTATAAATTCTTGATTTAAAAAGGCGCTTACGCTAAGCTTTAGATCGATCTTGTCAAGCTTTGCGGAGTCTTGATTAAGAAGCTTGTTGATCTCATCTTCTAGCATTTTTAGATATAGCGAGTAGCCGATAGCCTCGATGTGGCCGCTTTGTGCCTCGCCTATGATGTTACCACCACCTCTTATCTCAAGGTCGTGATATGCTAACACCGAGCCAGCACCCAAAAATGAATTGCCTTCAAGTGCCACAAGACGTTTTAGCGCGTCTTTACTAATGGTATCTTTATTCTCAACCAAAAAGTAGCAGTAGGCCTGCTTGTCGCTTCTGCCAACTCGTCCGCGCAGCTGGTGCAGGTCAGCCATGCCAAATTTATTGGCATTTTCTACGATTATGGTGTTTGCATTTGGCAAGTGGATGCCGCTTTCAACGATGCTGGTGCAAAGCAGCAAGTCATACTCGCCTCGCTCAAATTTCATCATCTCATCTTCAGTAACTTTTGCATTTACCTTTGAGTGAAGTATCAAGATCCTAAGCTTTGGCAAAATTTTTCTTAGATCATTTGCTGTCTGCTCTATGTCTGCGATGTGGTTGTGAATGTAAAAAGTCTGCCCACCACGTCTTAGCTCACGCATGATTGCCTCTTTGACGACCTTTTCGTCCCACTCTCTCACACTTGTCCTAACATCCAGCCTTGAGCTTGGCGGAGTGGCTAAAATACTATATGTTTTTATCTTGCTAAGCGCCATATTTAGGCTTCTTGGTATCGGCGTGGCACTCATGCTTAAGATGTGTGAATTTTGAGAAATTTCTTTTAACTGCTCTTTTTGCTTAACGCCAAATTTATGCTCTTCATCAACCACTATAAGCCCTAAATTTTCAGCCTTTACACCAAGAAGTGCATGCGTTCCCACGCAAACTATCGGCTCATTTTCTTTTAGTGCTTTTTGTAGGCTCGCCTTTTCTTTTGCACTTGAGAAGCGGTCTAGCCTAAAGACCTTTATGTCAAATTTGCTAAATCTTTGGCTTAGCGTCTTGTAATGCTGTGAGCTAAGAAGTGTCGTTGGCACAAAGAAAAATGCGCTAAAGCCTGATTTTATGCAGGTAAATATAGCATTCATCGCAACTTCAGTCTTGCCAAAGCCAACATCTCCGCTAAGCAGTCTATCCATCACCTTGCCACTTTTTAGCTCATCCCTTATATCATTTACCGCTTTTTGCTGATCGCTCGTGTATGAAAAGCCAGCATCTTGAACGAAATTTAGATAAGAGATGTCTTCTTTTTGCAAAATTTTACCAGCCACAAGCTCTCTTTTTGCCGCCATTGCTACGATCTTTGAAGCGATTGCGAAGAGTTTTTCTCTAACCTTTTCTTTTATCTTGGCAAAATTTGCCTTACCTAAGCGATCAAGCACCGCCATAGAGCCATTTTGAGCGATGTAGCGGTCTATCAAATTTAGATGTTCAACTGGCAAAAGAAGCTTGTCGTCATTTTGGTAGGCAATTACTACAAATTCCTTTGTCGCGCCCAAAACCTTGATCTTTTCAAGGCCTAAAAAACGGCCTATACCATAATCTTCATGCACGACGTAGTCATTTACTTTTAGCTCATCCACCACGAGGCTTGAGCGCTTAACTCGCCTTTTTTTCT
Source organism: Campylobacter concisus (assembly GCF_003048555.1). GTDB lineage: Bacteria > Campylobacterota > Campylobacteria > Campylobacterales > Campylobacteraceae > Campylobacter_A > Campylobacter_A concisus_AO. The sequence goes on from NZ_PIRR01000007.1 coordinate 19,728, forward strand.
CAAATTTATTTAGTGATACTACGATCTTGTCGCTTGAGGTTAAATTTACTACAAGGGGCGAAATTTCAAGCTTTACGTTAGCAAAGCCATCAAGCTCATAGCCCTTAAAAAGTCCCTCATTTCTTGAAAGAACGGTTATGCTTTTGCTCTTATTTAGCTCAAAAAAGTCAAAATTTAAAGTAACTTCTAGATCTTTATAGACCTTTGGCTCAGGCAAAATTTCAATGCCCTTGAATTTCTCCTTGGGCACATCATAAATTTCAAAATCGATTTTTTTAACAAGCTTTGAGTCAAAAACTTTTAAGTAGTCGCTAAAGCTATCTATCGCCCAAAATCCAAGTGAATTTAGATCATTCACCAAGGCGTCGCTTTGCATATCCTCGATCTTTTGGCTGACCTTTTCAAACTCATCTTTGCTCAAATTTGCGATAAATGGCACGATCTCGGCTTCGCTTAACTCAGCTTTATTGCTAATTTGCGTTGCGGTGTTGTAGTTTCTGATGCTCTCCACCTCATCGCCAAAGAGTAAAATTCTAACAGGATCGTCCATATTTACGCCGTAAATGTCAATGACTTCGCCACGAATGCTAAACTCGCCAACGCTCTCAACGATATCGACGCACTCGTAGCCAAATCGTATGAGCAAGTCGGCAAATTCGCTTAAATTTAGATTGTCTTTTAGCTTGATTGTTGAGCTCTCTAGGTTTTTTTGCGTTGGAAGTGTGTTTAAAAGCGTGCTAAATGGACTAATGATAATCTTTTTGCCATCAAATTTATAGTATTTGCTAAGAACGGATGAAATTTCAAAAAGCTCTTCGTTAAAGCTTCTTAGATCATCGCCCTTTTTAGCTCTAAAATCAGGTAGTTTAAATGCGCTAAAGCCAGCAAAACTAGCCGCATCAGCGCAGAGTGCCGCCTCCTTATCATCTTCGCAGATGAGAATTTGTGGGGCGTGCGTTAAAAGATACTCATAGACCTTTGCTTGCATAGTACTCTTTTAAAAAGGCTTCGGCTAGATGAAATGAGCCAAAGGCTAGATAAATTTTGCCGTTTTTTGCCTCTTTTATATCGTTCATATCGCTTGGCTCAAACTCTCTATGTGAAATTTCAAGCTCGTTTAGCGCTTTATTTATGAGCTCTCCGCCAAGCTCCCTGCCCTCGCAGTGGTAGTGATAAAGTAGCACATCCTCGACGACTGGCTTTAAAGCTGCCAAAACTGCCTTGAAATCTTTATCTAAAAATGAGTTATAAACTAGTGTTATCTTCTTGTCACTAAACTCTTTAGAGCTAAATTTCTTAGCCACAGCCTTTGCGCCAAGCTCGTTGTGACCGACATCAGCGTATAAATTTGAAGCGATCTTTTCGCATCTACCACGAAGCGACAAAGCGCCAAGCTTTTTTATGTCTATATCGCTATCTAAAATTTTAGCCGCAGCGTAGGCTAGAGTTAAATTTGATCGTAAAAACTCTGGAAGATTAAATTTATCTGCATAATTTGTGACCTCGTTTAAATTTTCTTTGGTTAAAATTTCTCTTGGGAAGCTTAAAACTGCTTTTTTCTCGCTTGCGATCTCTCTTGCGATAGCAACGCTTATCTCGTTCATATCATCATTTAAAATAGCTCTTTTGCCCATTGCTTCAAATTTTGTGCGCGAAATTTCTTCTAAGCTATTGCCTAATATCGCGGTGTGATCAAAGCCGATCGGAGTAAAAATGCTTAGCTCTTTTTCAAAGACATTTGTCGCATCAAGTACACCACCCATACCAGCTTCGCAGACAAAGTAGTCGCAACCCTCAAAAAGCACCGCAGAAAGCAGCGTCATATACTCAAAATAGCTCGTTTTTATCTTGTACTCGTCGCTTAAAAGAGCCTGCAAACGCTCATGAGCTGCCTCTAAAATTTCATCGCTAGCAACCTCACCATTTAGCCAAAATCGCTCGTTAAATTTAAATATATGAGGGCTCGTGTAGTGCCCTACTTTTGCACCGTTTTGACCTAAAATTTGCGCTAAAAAGCGGCCAGTACTTCCTTTGCCATTTGTGCCTATTATGTGAATAATCTTAAATGGCTTTATGTGCTCTTTTATAGTCGCATACGCTCTAATGATCCTGCCGTAGTCAATCTCTTTATAGTAAAGTGGTTTGCCATCAAGGAATTTAGCTAGGCTCATTTTTCCTCGATTATCTTTGGCATTACTTGATTTCTACCATTTTCTTTTGAGAGATAAAGCATCTTATCAGCAGCTTCAAGCGTCATCGTCTCGCTTAAATTTGCACTTCTTGTCGCTATACCAGAGCTGATAGTAACTTTGATGCGCTCATTTTTATAGATAAATTTGAAATTTTCTATCATACTTCTTAGCTTATCTCCAAATTTAACACTATCTTTTAAGCCAGTACTTGGAAGTAAGATTACAAATTCTTCACCGCCATATCTACCAACAAAATCAACCTTTCTAGCGTTTTTCTTAAGCACTTGAGCCACTGCTGAAAGAATAACATCTCCAGCCTCATGCCCATAAGTATCGTTTATGCTTTTGAAAAAGTCAATATCAACAAAGCATATAGAGTAATCAGTCCCATAGCGTTTATATGCTTCTTCGATGCGTTGAATCTCGTTCATCAAAGCACGCTTGGTAGATACCTTTGTCAAAAAGTCTTCTTTGCTCTCCAGCTTAGCTTCCTCAAGCTCTTTTTCAAGACTATTCACTCTATTTTGAAGCTCTAAGATAGTAGCTTGCCTATTGTGCATCTCAATACCAAGCTCTTTGCTCTCGATCTCCAAAGCACCAGCGATCTCAATAAGCATGCTTCTTACTTGATCAATGCTATTTGTATTTAAATTTACATTTTTTAGATCATTTTTAATGCTTTTTACTTTATCAGAACTACTTTGCGAGCTAACCGCGATATCAGAAATTTTCTCGCTTATATTTTGCAAGACATTATTTAGCGAACCAACTTTTTCTATGATCTCTGTTCTATCTTCTTCTATTCTGCGATCAACGAATGCCTTTACTTTTTCTTGAAATTCTTTGCTATTTAAGGTTTTAGGATTTTGCTTCAAAGTACTTCTTATCGTGCTAAGCTCTTCATCAAGATCCTTTGTAATAGAAGGTTCAAGAGTAAGGCTTAAAAGCTGAATTAAAACATCCTCTTCGCCATCTTCATCTTTTTGTGTAAGAAATTTCTCAAGTTCAGAACTCATTGTCTTTAAATCATCAAAATTTCTAACACCATAATATTTCAAAAATTCTAAAAATTCAGTGTCGTACGAACTAACAAAGTCAAACCATCTAAGGCACATTTCTTCAAGATTTTTCTCATCATATCTTCTAGCGAGCAGTTGCATACTTTGCTCTGCTAAGCTTTTTGCATCTTTATTGTGAAGCATTGAGATAGCTTGTAGAATTCTTCTAGCAAATGCGTTTAGTGATTGTAATTTTTTATCATCAGCCACAAGTCCTGCTCCTTGTTGAGCACCCCTGGAGAGCCTGGCAGTCATAAAAGCGACAAACTCATCGACCGTCTTTATATGAAGGCTTAGGGCTTGATTTTTATATTCGTCACCAAGCCTTGAGATATATTTTTCTATCTTTTTACTCTCTTCTGTTGTAAAGCCATATTTTTTAGAAATTTCATTATAGACTTCAGTGTAATTCTCTGGCGTTAGCATCAAATGGCGATCTTTGATCTCATTTAAGGCTTCCTTGACTATTTGACTAACGGTTACTGCTGCCATTTCTATATCCTTTTACCGCTAAACTTGCGATATACTCATCAAAGGCTTCTTTTGATGCCTCTTTGATAGCTTCGTATTTTTGAGTATCACTAAGAATGCTGTCAGCAAATCTTACATCTTTTTGACGTCTTGCTACACTAAAGTCATACTCGCCAGTGGCTAGAATATCAACTACGGTGCCATCTTTAAATTTAGTCTTATAATTTAAGCTTAAATGTGCTTTATATGACGTAATGTAGCCGAACTCATCATAAATAATTGCTTCGTAATTTAAATCTTTTACCGAAATAATTATCAAAGCATCAGCACTCTCTTTACTTACTAAATTTTTATTTAGCCTTGCGACCATGCCCTCTTTTACAGCATCCTTTATCCAAACACTATTTTTTGGCTCTTCTTTGCTGATAATCACATCAACGTAAATTTTATCGCCAACTAGATCATTTGTGATCTTTGAAACTGGTTTATAACCACATCCGCAGATAAATATCGCAATAAAAAACGCTAAAAAATACCTCAAAATTTATCCTTTAATGACGAAATTTACTAATTTGCCTTTTATATAAATCTCTTTTAAAATTTCTTTTCCTTCAAGCCATTTAGCTACGTTTTGCTTAGCTAGTTTTAAAATTTCACTCTCACTCTCGCTGGCTGCCACTTCAAATTCAGCCCTTTTTTTGCCATTTACTGTAACTGCAAGAGCGATGCTATCTTTTACAAAAACCTCTTCTTTTACAGCTATCTTTGTGAAATTTTTTCTGCCAAAAAGCTCTTCGCTAAGCTCATTCGCGATATGCGGCACGATAGGTTCTAGTAAATTTAAGATGATGAAAAAGCCCTCAGCATTTATATCGTCATTATCCTGTGCGTTTATAGCATTTAGTGCCTCCATGCAAGCAGCGATTAGTGTGTTAAAAGCAAATGTGTCGCCAAAAACCTCAGTTGATTTTTTAAGCGCTTCATAAATTTTTAGCCTTGCAAATTTCTCATCTTTGTTTAGACTTTCATGGTCTATCTCAGGTAGTTTATCTATCTTTTTAATAGTTTGTGCCTTCTCCCAAAGCCTATTTAAAAACCTAAATGCACCCTCAACTGCACTGTCGTTCCATTCAAGCTCTTTTTGAGGAGGTGCTGCAAAAAGGATAAATAGCCTTGCCGTATCGGCACCATATTTATTGATAATATCATCAGGATCTACGACGTTGCCCTTACTTTTGCTCATCTTTTTGCCATCTTTTAAGACCATGCCTTGAGTTAGCAAATTTTCAAATGGCTCGTCATCTCTTAGATAGCCTAGATCTCTTAAGACCTTTTGGAAAAATCTAGCGTATAAAAGGTGCAAGATCGCATGCTCGATACCACCGATATACTGATCTACATTCATCCAGTAATTCACGCTTTTCTCGTCAAGCGCTTTTTGCTCCCAAGTCTTCTCATCGCTTGCAAATCTAGCAAAATACCAGCTACTTTCCACAAACGTATCCATCGTATCAGTCTCTCTGATCGCATCCTGTCCGCATTTTGGACACTTTGTAAATTTCCAAGTTGGATGTTTATCTAAAGGATTGCCCTCGCCTGTGATCTCGACATCTTCAGGTAGCGCGATAGGTAAATTTTCCTCTTTTTCAGGCACTACGCCGCAGCATTTGCAGTGAACTACTGGTATTGGTGCACCCCAATATCTTTGACGAGAAATTCCCCAGTCTCTTAGTTTGTAGTTTGTGATCCTTTTGCCTAAACCATCTTTTTCAAATTTTTCTATTATGAAATTTTTAGCTTCTTCTGAAGCAAGTCCATTTATAAGCTCAGAATTTATAGAAATTCCATACTCAGAGTATGCTTTAGAACCGTCGCTCTCGCCCTCAAGCGGCTTTACGACTGGCTTTATAGGAAGATTAAATTTACTTGCAAACTCGAAGTCTCTTTGATCATGTGCAGGGACAGCCATAATAGCGCCACTGCCGTAGTCAGCTAAGATAAAATTTGCAACCCAAACTGGGATTTTTTCATTGGTAAGTGGATGAACGACATAAATTCCTAAAAATTCTCCGTCTTTTTCGCTCGCTTGACGCTCTCTTGGGCTTTGATTTAGGATTGTTTTTATCTTTGTCTTTTTACTTTCATCAATTTTATCACTCTCAAGCAACGCTTTTACAATAGGATGCTCAGGTGCAAGAGCTGTGTAGCTAACGCCGTAAATCGTATCAGCCCTTGTAGTAAACACCTCAAAGCCATCAAATTTACCACCTAAAGCCTCTTTTGAAGCCTCATCAAGATAAAATTTAAACTCCAAGCCGTAGCTTCTGCCGATCCAGTTTTCTTGCATTGTGATTACTTGATTTGGCCATTTGCCTTCAAGAAGCTTCAGATCATCAAGTAGCTCACTAGCGTATTTTGTGATGTTAAAGTAATATCCTGGAAGCTCTTTTTGTACCACATCATTACCACATCTCCAGCATTTGCCATCCTCCACCTGCTCATTTGCAAGCACAGTTTGATCGTATTCGCACCAATTTATAATTGCATTTTTTCTATAAACAAGCCCTTTTTCAAACATCTTTATAAAAAAGCTTTGCTCCCACTTTGTGTAAAGTGGGTCAGATGTGGCTAAAATTCTCTTTTTAGAAAATGAAAAGCCAAGGCTTGCTAGCTCTTTTTTCATATAGTCAATGTTTTCATAAGTCCAAATTTTAGGGTGAATTTTATGTTTTATGGCTGCGTTTTCAGCTGGCATACCAAAGCTATCAAAGCCGATAGGATGAAGCACGTTGTAGCCGCTTTTTCTATACGATCTAGCCAGTGCATCACCGATAGAGTAGTTTCTTACATGCCCCATATGTATGCGTCCGCTTGGATAAGGAAACATACTTAGGATATATTTTTTCGGCAAGCTTAGGTCATCTTTTGGTTCAAATTCTTCATTTTTATCCCAAATTTCTTGCCATTTTTTTTCTATCTTTAAAGGCTCATATTTTCTCTTTTCAGCCATTTTTTCTCCTAAAATTCTTCTTGAGCTTTGCTTGATTCTATTAAAACCAAGGCTAGTGAAAATATATTTGCAATGACTGCGCCAATAGCCAACGAATAGCTAAGTGTTATATTTTCAGAGACCTGCAAAATAACAAAAGCTGGTATAAGGTGTAAATCAGCAACCAGCGAGCTTGCAAAAAGCTCAGCTGAGAGTAAATTTTTAACACCAATCTTAAGTAGCGTTGAAACCAAATTTATACTAGCCGCCACAAAGAGCGCAATCTCATTTTTATCATATAAAAATTCTGCCGTAGTCGTAAGACTCATCAGCGCAAAAAATATGTAGATAACTTTTCCCCAGTTCATTATCCCTCCTTACACAACACCTTTCTCAAACATAGCACGCTCTTTCTCGCGCTCTTTTTTTATCTTTTGTTTTTCAGTCTCTCTGCTTCTAAAATGCTCGATGCTAAATTTAAACCAGATAAGAAACGGCGAAGAGATATAGATCGAACTGATCGTTCCTATGACAATACCAACGATAAGAATAAATGAAAATCCATGTATCATATCTCCACCAAACAAAAATAGCACAAGAACTGTCATCATCGTAGTTGCTGAAGTTAAGATAGTTCTTGAAAGCGTAGCAGAAACTGACTCGTTTATAACACCTTCAATATCAGTTCTCTTACTCTCTTTGATACCCTCTCTGATCCTATCAAAGATAATAATCGTATCATTTAGAGAGTAGCCAAGCACCGTTAAAACAGCCGCTAGTGTGTCCAAATTTACATCAATATTAAATAACGAAATAGCACCGACAGTTATAACTATATCGTGAATTTCAGTTGCGATCGCAGCTAGAGCAAAACGCCACTCAAATCTAAATGTGATGTAAATTAGCACACCAATTAGAGAAATTCCAAGAGCCATCAAACCTTTTTCTCTAAGCTCGTCACCAACCTTTGGTCCAACGATATCAACACGTCTTACCTCAAAATTTCCAGTATCTTTTAAAATTTGCTTTATCTCAGTGCCAATGTCGCCAGTTAAATTTGAGCTTGAACCTGAAAATCTAATAACAGCTTCATCTTCGCTTCCAAACTCAGTAACAGAGGCGTTTTTAAGCACTTCATTTGTGCCAAAAGCATCACGAATTTTATCAAGTGGCGCTTTGGTGTCGTATTTTAGCTGAATAAGCGTACCGCCAGAGAAATCAATGCCGTAATTTAACCCCTTTGTAGCAAGTAAAACAATAGAGCCAACAAATAAAAATATAGAAAATGCTAGTGAAGCAAATCTAAAACGCATAAAATCATAAACTTTTGCTTTAGTAAAAATTTGCATCATTAGCTCCTTTTATAACCAAACCAAAGTCTGGTATTTCCACTTTTTTCTATCTTGTCCATAGCAGCATCAAACATGCCATGAGTACCAAGTATAGCTGTTAGCATCGAAGCCATGATACCTATTGCCATTGTTACTGCAAAGCCTTTAACTGGGCCAGTGCCATAAGCGTAAAGCACCGCAACTGTGATGATAGTAGTTAAATTTGAATCAATAATCGCGCTCATAGCGTGCTCATAGCCTTTTTGAACAGCTGTCCTTATCGCTACACCTTCACGCAAAAGCTCACGTATACGTTCATTTATGATGACGTTTGCATCAACAGCCATACCGATCGTTAGCACGATACCAGCCATACCTGGCAATGTAAGCGTCGCCCCAAAAAGCGCCATAACAGCTACTAATATAACGACGTCGGCAACTAGTGCTATATTTGCAAAAATTCCAGAAATTCCATAATAAACTAGCATAAATAGTACGACTAAGATAGATCCGGCAGCAAGTGCTACCATGCTTTGGTTGATACTCTCTTGTCCCAAAGATGGGCCAACGCTTCTTTTTTCCAGCATCTTAACAGGGGCTAAAAGTGCACCGCTTCTAAGCGCGATCGCTACGTCGTGAGCCTCATCAAGAGTAAAGCCACCACTGATCTGGCCGCTGCCGCCACCTATTCTTTCATTTATAACTGGAGCTGAATAAACCTTACCATCAAGCACGATGGCAAGCCTTTTGCCGACATTTGCGCCAGTAAAATCACCAAAAATTCTAGCGCCTTCTGAGTTAAGAGTGAAATTTATGATCGGTAGGTTATTTTGCTGAGAAAATGCAACCTTTGCGTCAGTTAGCATTGAGCCGTCAAGCACTGGGATATTTTTAACGACGTATTTCACGCGGTCATTTTTAGCATCTTTAAAAATCACATCGCCGTAGCTTTCAGCTTCAGCATCGCTCATTGTATTAGCCTGATCTTGTCTTTTATCATCAACTGCCATAAGCTGCAAGTGAGCAGCCTTCGCGATAAGATCTCTTGCTCTTTGTTCATCCTCTTCAGTCTTTATACCAGGAAGCTCAACTAGGATATTATCTTTGCCCTGTCTGGCAACAGTTGGCTCAGCTAGGCCAAACTGATCTAGTCTATTTCTGATGGTTTCAACAGCTTGCGAGATCGCATACTCGATCGTATCCGTTCTTTCTTGCTCGGTTAAAGATATGCTGTAATTTAAACCATCTTTTTTGATATCAAGGCCCTTTATCTCAGCTAGTGCTTTATCTACTTTTGGAGCTTCGTCGCCATCAAGGAGAGTAAAGTCAATGTTCTCTTCTTTAATCTTAAATTTATCAATGAGCACATCTTCTTTTTTAGCATAATAATTTATACTTCCAGCTATTGATTTTATTTTTGAGTGAATAGCTTCGCTCGTTTCAACACCAAGCAGCATATGAAGGCCGCCTTGAAGATCAAGGCCAAGTGAAATTTTAGCCCCATTTTGAGTTTGAAAAAAAGATGGCACCGAAAAGCCAAAACCAAAAATCAAGGCTAATATTAAGATAATTAGCCTATATGTGACTCTTGCGTTACGCATTATTTATCTTCGATCTTTTTAGCTACAAACTCGCGTGCTATGCGAACGATTACATCATCGTTAAGTTTAACTTTGATAAAATCATTTTCGGCTTTAATCACTTCGCAGATAAGTCCGCCATTAGTTATTATCTTATCACCTTTATCAAGAGCTGCGAGCATTGCTGCATGGGCTTTTTGTTGTTTTTGTTGAGGTCTAATAACCAAAAAGTAAAATATGGCGAAAAGCACAACAAGAGGTAGTAATGATGTTAAAAAATCAGCGTTTTGCATGGATTTCCTTATTTGTAAGATTTTTAAATGGGCATTTTAGCACTAAAATTATAATAAAAGCCTTTGTCGGTGCTTTTTTGCTCTCCAACTTTATTTTTTTAAGCCTCTTCGAGAATTTGCTCTTAAATTTCATCTCGCCATTTCTAACTTTGACTGGAATTTACATCATCATAAATTTAAGCAGAGCTGGTTTTTTCGCGGCTGGATCTTTCACAGGAATTTTATGGTTTTATTGGATCAGCTTTAGTTTTCTCTACTACGATCTTATTTGGCTCATACCTTTTGTCATTCTCTTTGTAGCCATTGTTTACGGATTTATGTTTTGGGTAGCCTCTTTTCCAAGCTTTGTGACACTAAGAGCTGTTTTGCTATTTTTAATAAGCTACGTGCATCCATTTGGCTTTAACTGGTTTAACCTTGAAGCGACACTTGTTTTAGGAGCTTTTGAGCCAAGCATTAGGGGGCTTATATTTATATTTTTAGCAGCCATTTCTTTGAGTTTAAAAGGTAATATTTTAAAATTTATCCTAGCTTTTATCTGTCTGATTGCTGCTTTGCAGTTTAAAAGTGGCGAGGCAAAGACTTTGCCATTTGACGTGGAGCTAATAAATACCGACATAGCTCAAAGGGTGCGCTGGGATAAAAGCTTACGCATGGAATTTACAAATGAAAATTTAGACTTAATAAATAACGCCATAGCCGAGCAAAAGCGTCTCATCGTGCTGCCTGAAAGCGCGTTTCCATTATTTATGACAAATGAGCCACTGCTCGTTGATGAGCTAAAAGAGCTTTCAAAAAAGATAATCATCGTAGCTGGTGCGCTTGCCTATGAAAATAAGCAAATTTATAACTCCGCCTTTTTGTTTCAACATGGCACTCTTAGGCGAATGGATAAGAAATTTTTAGTGCCATTTGGCGAAGAAATTCCTCTGCCAAAATTTATGCAAGATGCGGTAAATAAGCTATTTTTTGGTGGAGCTAGCGACTTTAAAAAGGCTGAAAATTTTAGTGACTATGAGATAGACGGGATTAAAATCAGAAATGCTATCTGCTATGAAGCGACAAGAGAGGAGCTTTATAAGGACGAATTTGACGTAGTCGTGGCTATCACAAACAACGGCTGGTTTGTGCCAAGTAGCGAACCTGTGCTTCAAAAAGTGCTGATAAAACATCTCGCTACAAAGTATAATAAAGCGGTCTATCACAGCGTAAATGGCTCAAAAAGCGAGATCATAAAGCCTAAAAAAGCATTTTGGGATGAGTTTTAAAAGGGAGATTTAAAGTAGCTTTTGAATAAAGCCACTTTGATATGATTATTTTTTTAGTAAAGCTTTGAAAGTATCGACAGCGTCAAGCTTTTCCCAAGGGTATTTTGCATTTCCCACTTGACCTTTTGCGGCCACTTTTGCGTATAAAAAGGTCTCTTTGCTTGGTTTATCAAGACCAAATTTATTTGTTATCCAGCGAGGCGTTAGAGCGAAATGCTCGCTTACAAAATTTGAAAGCATATCGTCATTTACGCCGATTGCGTGAGTTCCCATAGTATCAACGCTAACTGAAGTTGGCTTTGCAACACCGATCGCGTAGCTTATCTGGACGATACATTTTTTTGCAAGGCCAGCTGCGACGATATTTTTAGCTATCCAGCGCGCTGCGTAAAGTCCGCTGCGATCAACCTTTGTGTAGTCCTTACTTGACTGAGCACCGCCGCCTATTGGACTATATCCACCAAAGCTATCAACGATTAGTTTTCTACCTGTTAGGCCGCTATCGTGAAGTGAGCTGTGATTTACATATCTGCCTGTTGGGTTTATGTAAATGATCGTTTTTTCTTTATTATACAGTTCTTTTGGAAGACCAGTTTCGTCTATTAATTTTTGTATTAATGTGCGAAGCTCTTCTATCTTCATACTCTCCACGCAAGGGGCGGAAACGACGATAGTGTGGATACTTTGAGGTTTGCAGTTTTCAAAGTTGTCTTTACTACCGTAATCAATAGTAACTTGCGTTTTTATATCAACACCAAGCTTATCAGGGTTTGCTTTGGCAAATTTATATACTTTTTCGCAAAGCATTCTTGCGTAAGTTATAGCTGCTGGCATAAATTCTTTTGCTTCGCAGCTTGCAAAACCAAACATAATACCTTGATCGCCTGCTCCGATCTCACCGCTACTTTGATCAACGCCTTGATTTATATCTGGACTTTGTTGATTTATGCAAACTTTAACCTCAATATCATCTGGGTGCAAGCACTGCTCTTTTGTGAAATTGCTCTTTCCATCATATCCAATATGCGCAAGAGCGTCTTTTACAATCTTTTCGTAGTCTTTATAAGAGAGTTTTACCTTTGAGTTTATCTCTCCACCTATTACTATATTTTTCCCAGCCACAAAAACTTCGCTTGCGACGCGTCCATTTGGATCTTGCGTTAAAATAGTATCCACTATGCTATCAGCGATGATATCAGCACATTTATCTGGATGGCCCGGACTTACAACTTCAGAGGTAAATAGATACATTTTTATCCTTTTATTAACTAAAATTTTGTGCAATTGTAACAAATCTATTTAAAAAGCTAATTAATCTTTATCAAATTCTTTATATTTAAAAATTGTTTAGCTAGAATCAACAAAAAACTAATTTATTAAGGTGTCAAATGAATATGCTTAAAAACATAGCAAGAAGATACGCCGATGGAAATTTGATAGTTCAAATTTTAGTTGGTATCATCCTAGGTGCCCTAGTTGGCTTTTACACACACTACGAAGCAGCTCCCTACAACAAGATCTCAGCTAAAATTCAAACTATTCAAAACGAAAGTGGTTTGAGCATAGATGAAGTCATAAAAACTCGCCTTAGTCAAGATGAAGCCATACAGCTAAACGAAGCCAAAGAAAAAGCTAGTTCAGCCGATTCTATCGCAGCTTCAGCTTCAGTTTTAGGCGATTTATTCAAAGGCGCTTTAAAAGCTATCGCACCAATTCTTGTCTTTGTTTTAGTGGCAACATCCATTATTTTAAGAGATTTTGGTCATACAAAAGGTATGCAAAAGATCATTACACTCTATCTAATTGGTACATTTTTAGCAGCCGTTGTTGCAGTTATTGCTAGTTTCTTATTTCCAGTGGAGCTTTCTTTAAAAGGTCTTGCAAGCGCTGATATGTCAGCACCTCAAGGAATTACCAACGTTTTAAAAGATCTCATTTATAAAATGGTCGAAAATCCAATAAACGCCCTTGCAAATGGCAACTATATAGGCATCATTACCTGGGCAGTAGGCAGTGGTATAGCACTTAGAAATTCCACAGCTGAGACCAAAAAAGTATTTAAAGACATAAGCGATGGTGTAACTCATATTGTTAAATTTATCATTAGACTAGCTCCATTTGGCATCTTTGGTATGGTTACTATCAGCATTCATGAAACTGGGTTTGAAGTACTTGCAGGATATCTAAAACTGATCTTAGTTCTTGTTGGGGCAATGCTTGTTGTCGCATTTATCATCTATCCAGCCATGGTTTTTGTATTAACTAGAAAAAATCCTTATCCACTTGTGATGATTTGCCTAAAAGAGAGTGCTATTTCAGCATTTTTTACAAGAAGCTCGGCCGCAAATATCCCTGTAAATATGGCACTTTGTAAAAAGCTTGGTCTAAAAGAGGAGCTTTACTCTATCTCTATCCCACTAGGTGCCACTATAAACATGGGTGGTGCGGCAGTTACCATTAGTATCTTAGCGCTTACTGCGGTAAATTCTATCCCATCTATCACAGTTACATTTGGCGATGCGCTTCTTCTTTGCTTCATCTCAGCTCTTGGTGCATGCGGCGCATCTGGCGTGGCTGGCGGCTCACTTCTTTTAGTACCATTAGCATGCGGTCTTTTTGGTATCAGCAATGACATCGCTATGCAGTTTGTAACAGTTGGTTTTACTATTGGCGTCATCCAAGATTCAGTCGAAACTGCGCTAAATAGCTCATCAGACGTTCTTTTTACAGCCGTAGCTTCAGAGACTTCAAACTAATCTTCATAAAATTTCAGCTAAATTTTGGCTGAAATTTTACTTTTATCCATTTTTTTGTAAAATGTCCCAAAAATTTAAAGGATAAATATGCAAATTTGGGATCTAAAAGCACTTTTTGCAAACGAAAAAGAGTGCGAGCAAAACGCACTAAATTTACAAAAAGAGTGCGAGAAATTTAAAGATAAATACCTAGAAAATTATGAGAATTTAAAAACAGACGAGTTTTTAAAGGCATTTTCTGAATATGAAAACTTAATCGCTAAAATTTCAAAAGTAATGACTTACGCCTTTTTAAATTTTGCCAAAGATACAAGTAAGGGCGCATTTTACGCAAAGATCGATGAGATAGCGACAAAAGCAAATGAAAATTTGATATTTTTTGAGATCAAATTTAATGAGTTTGCCCCTAAAAAACAAGAAGAGATCATAAAAAGCTCTAAAAAATATGGCTACTATCTAAGCAACCTCGCCAAAGCAAAACCGCACCAGCTAAGCGTTGCAGAAGAGAGAGTGCTACTTCGCACGGCAAGCACCGGAGCTGAGGGCTTTTCAAGGCTTTTTGATGAGAGTATGAGCAAGATGAGGTTTAAATTTAAAGGCGAGTTTTTAAACGAAGAGGAAATTTTAGCTAAGCTTCATGAGAGCGACCAAAGCGTGCGAAAACTAGCGGCTAAAAGCCTTTCAAACGAGCTTAGCAAGCACCAGCACCTCCTTGGCTACATATATAATATGATAAAAACCGATCTAAAAACTAGCTGCGAACTGCGAAATTTCAAGCTACCCGAAGAGCCAAGACATCTTGAAAATCAAATCACCAAAAAAAGCGTTGACTCACTCATCGCCGTAACTGAGAAAAATTTCGATTTAGTTTCTAAATTTTACGAGCGAAAAAAAGAAATTTTAGGCCTTAAAAAGCTTTATGACTACGATAGATACGCACCTCTTAGCAGTGAGGGCGAGTATAAATTTGATGAGTGTAAAAAGATAGTTTTAAAGGCGTTTGGGACATTTTCACCAAAATTTGGCGAGATCGCCAAAAGTGCTTTTAGTGACGGCTGGATCGACGTTTTTCCGGCACCAAACAAGCGAGGCGGAGCTTTTTCTCACTCAGGATCAAGCGACACACACCCTTACGTTTTGCTAAATCACACCAACCAACGAAGAGACCTTTTCACGCTTGCCCACGAACTTGGCCATGCCGTGCATCAAAAGCTCTCATATAGTGTAAGCTACCTAAATTCAGACACCCCGCTAACCACGGCTGAGACGGCTTCAGTCTTTTGCGAGATGCTAGTTTTTGATCACATTAAAGGCGGCCTTAGCAAAAAAGAGAAAATTTCGCTGCTCGCTGGCAAGATCGAGGATATATTTGCTACGCTTTACCGCCAGATAAATTTCACCACATTTGAGCGAGCTGTGCACGCACATGAAGGCGAGATCAGCCTAGATGAGCTAAATAAAATTTGGCTAAGAGAGAGCAAAAAGATGTTTGGCAAAAGCGTCACGCTAAATGACTACTACAAAATTTGGTGGAGCTACATCCCACACTTCATCCATACGCCATTTTACTGCTACGCTTACTCTTACGCGCAGCTTCTTGTACTTGCACTTTTTGGGCTTTACAAAAGCGGCAAATGCAAAAATTTTGTAGAAATTTACACCGAGTTTTTAAGCCTTGGCGGCAGCCTTAGCCCAAGGGAGCTTGTGGGTAAATTTGGCTTTGACATAGATGATAAAAATTTCTGGCAGATCGGCATAAACGAGGTTAAAAAGCTAGTAGATGAGTTTTTAGAAATTTCAAAGGATTAAGATGTTAGACGAAATTTTAGATGATGAGAAATTTTCGCTTTTAATGAAAATGCACGTCTATGAGTGCATTGATTTTTTGCTTGAAAAGGGGGTAAATTTCTCAGTTATGGCAAATTTACCGCTAGTTAGCTTTGAGCCAAGCTTGCCAGATGAAATAAGTAGAAGCTTTAGCATGCCAGTCATTATGTTTTCACTTGGTGGCTATACGCTTGAGAGTGCGAAACTAACGCAAGATGAGCTTAGCTTCGAGGCTGGATTTGGTAGTGAAAATTTTGCCTCTGTGGTCTCCTTTCCACTTGGTGCGGTGGTTCAAATTTTGGTTGAAAATAGCCCGATCCTTGTAAATTTCTCTATCTACAAGCCAAAAGAGAAGCAAGCAGACCACACAAAAAAATCGGTTTCAGTCTTTTTACAAAATCCTAAAAATAAA
Source organism: Campylobacter concisus (assembly GCF_003048555.1). GTDB lineage: Bacteria > Campylobacterota > Campylobacteria > Campylobacterales > Campylobacteraceae > Campylobacter_A > Campylobacter_A concisus_AO. The sequence continues at coordinate 35,905 of NZ_PIRR01000007.1, forward strand.
GATATATTTAAGAAAAAATAGTAATTTTAAGCATTTTTGGCTAAAATCAAAAGAAAATTTAAAAAGCAAAAAATGGAAAAATTACTATCAAACTTAAACGAAGCCCAGCGCGAAGCAGCTACTCATATAGATGGTCCGATGCTCATACTTGCAGGAGCTGGTAGCGGCAAGACAAAGACGATCACAACTAGGCTTGCCTACCTCATCGGCGAGGTCGGCATAGACGCGGCAAATACACTAACTCTTACTTTTACAAACAAAGCCGCCAACGAGATGCGCAGTAGAGCCATGGCGATGCTAAGCCAAAGCGGCAAAAACTACTCGCCGCTACTTTGCACATTTCATAAATTTGGACTTTTGTTTTTAAAACTCTACATTGAAAGGCTTGGCAGAAAAAATAACTTCGTCATAATCGACACAGATGATAAAAAACGCATCATCAAAAGCTTTGAAAGCCCAGTCGCAACCGCGATTTTGTCAAGTGAAATTTCAAATTATAAAAACTCACTTTTAAGCGTCGAAGAGGTCTATAAAAACGCAAATTTCTCTTCATTTGATAAGAGCAAGGATAACTTTTACAAACAAGCTGCTCAAATTTATGAAAAATATGAAGAATATTTAAAGACAAATAATCTTGTTGATTTTGACGATCTGCTCGGGCTTACATATAAAATTTTAGACGAAAACGAAGAGCTTGCTAGAGAAATTTCAAACCGATACAAATACATAATGGTCGATGAGTATCAAGATACAAACGACCTTCAGTATAAACTCCTAAAAAAGCTCTGTCTATGCCACGAAAACATCTGCGTCGTAGGCGACGATGACCAAAGTATCTATGGCTGGCGCGGCGCGAAAATAGATAATATCTTAAATTTTAAAGATCAATTTAGCGACGTAAAGATCATCAGACTTGAGAAAAACTACCGCTCGAGCGAAGCTATACTAAAGGCTGCAAACGAGCTGATAGATCATAACCGCAACCGCCTTGGCAAGAAGCTTGTGGGCACAAAAGGCGAAGGCGAAGCCGTAAATTTGATAGAGAGCTTTGATGAGAGCGTCGAGGCTGGCAAGATCGCAAAATGCATAAAAGAGCTTTTAAGTAAAGGCGTGCAGGCAAAAGATATCGCTATCTTATACCGCATAAATGCACTCTCTCGCTCGCTTGAAGATGGGCTAAACAAAGAGCAAATCGCTTATAAAATGGTCGGCGGCGTAAAATTTTACGAACGAGCTGAGATCAAAGACATTATTAGCTACCTAAGGCTTATAAATAATCCAAACGATGATTTTTCAATAAGGCGCATCATTAATCGCCCAAAGCGAGGACTAGGCAAAGTTAGTCTTGATAAGCTTGAAAAAATGGCATTTGATGGCAAAATTTCCATTTACGAGGCGATCTCAAACATCTCTGATAACGATGAAGCCTTTAGCAAAAAGGTGAAATCAGCTCTTGTTGAGTTTGCAAACAACCTAAAAGAGCTTCAAGAAAGCAGCTCGGTTTTTGACCTGATAGATAAATTTGAAGCTAAATTTGGTGTGAAAAAATACTACGAGAGCTTGCCAGATGGTGCTGAAAGAGCGGCAAATATCGATGAGTTTTACGCTGTTTTAAAAGATCAGATCAAGCAAAATCCGAGCTTTGATCTAGAGGAATTTCTAAACGAGATCACGCTAACAAGTGAGCAAGACGGCATCAGCGATGAAGCTATTAGCATTATGAGCGTGCATGCGAGCAAGGGACTTGAGTTTGAGCACCTTTTTGTGATCGGTCTTGAAGAGGGATTTTTCCCACTAATTGGCGATGGAAGCGATATCGAAGAAGAACGCAGGCTTGCATACGTTGCGATAACAAGAGCCAAAAAAACACTTAGTCTAAGCTTTGCAAACTCACGCTTTTACAAGGGTCAGCGAACAAGACTAAATAAAAGTAGATTTTTAAGCGAAAGTGGCATAACGCATGGCTCGCTAGTCATCGAACAGAGTAATGAATTTAAAAAAGGCGACTTGGTTAAGCATAAAATTTTTGGTATTGGCAGGGTGAGCGCGGTTAGCAAGATCAAAAAAGAGTTTAAACTGACCATAAATTTTGGTGGCAATGTAAGAGAAATAATGTCAAGCTTCGTGGAAAAGGCCGTATGAACGCCATCTTCGTGGCAAATAAGCCAGCTGGCATGAGCTCAAACCACTTTTTAGGGCGACTAAAGAGAAAATACGGCGTTAAAAAGGCTGGGTTTTCAGGCACACTTGATCCATTTGCAAGCGGTTGTTTAATAGTCGCTTTCGGCTCGTATACGAAATTTTTTAGATTTTTAGACAAAAGCCCAAAAGTCTATAAAGCAACGATCTGGCTTGGGGCTAGCAGTCCTAGCATGGACAATGAAAATATCACTGAAATTTCAAATGTAAAAGAGATAAATTTAGAAAAACTAGAAGCCATAAGAAGTGAGCTGACTGGCAAGATAAGCTACATCCCGCCAAAATTTAGCGCCAAGCATGTAAATGGTACAAGAGCCTACAAGCTAGCTAGAAACGGCGAAGAATTTGAGCTAAAGCCAGAGACAATGGAAATTTATGAGAGTGAAATTTTGAATTATTCACACCCTTTTTTGACACTTCGTTTAAGTGTAAGTGAGGGGAGTTACATCCGCTCTTATGCAGAAATTTTTGGGCAAAAAGTTGGTTATAATGTAACTTTAAGCTCATTAAAAAGGATAAGTGAAGGCAAATTTTGCTACGAAAATGAAAAATTTTTGAATATTTGTGATTTTTTAAATATTCGGAAAAATACATACTTTGGGGACATAAATGATATTCTAGATGGTAAGAAATTAAAAATTAACAATTTTGAAACACAAAAGCAAGGAATTTATTTGCTAAATTATGATAAATTTATGAGCGTAATCCAAATCACGGATGATACTATAAATTACACTCTAAATAAGGTTGAAAAATGTTAATCCTAGCAAGAAAAGAAAATGAAGAAATTTTAATAGGAAATGACATAAAAGTTGTCATAGTAAATATTTCAAAAAATACCGTTAAACTCGGTATAGAAGCGCCACGAAATACAATGATACTAAGAAGTGAACTAGCAAATGATATTAAAAACGAAAATATCCATGCCACAAAAACTGCAAGTGAAGCCGATATCCACGAGCTAGCTAAAAAAATCGAGAAATGAAAAGCTTTGCAAAGATAAATATATTTTTAAAGATAGTTGGCACTAGAGGCAACTACCACGAAATTTTATCGCGCTTTGTTCTCTGTGAGCAGCTTTTTGACGAAATTTATTTTAAAAAGTCAGATTCATTTGCTATAGAATGTAGCAACTGCGATATAAAAGAAAACATCATCCAAAAAGCAATAGATGAGCTAAAAAGAGCCGGCTTTTCAAACGAGCTCGACGAGTTTTTTAGCTCCCATAAAATCATCATCAACAAAAATATCCCAATTGGTGCTGGTCTAGGAGGAGGTAGTTCAAACGCTGCCACCTTTTTGCTAATGGTAAATGACGAACTAAATTTAAATATAAAACGCGAAAATTTGATACAAATAGCTTCTAAAATCGGTGCAGACGTGGCCTTTTTTGTAAGTGGCTATAAAGCAGCAAATGTAAGCGGCATAGGCGAGATCATAGAAGAATTTGACGATGAAGTGCCAAATTTAAATATCTTCACGCCAAATGTTTTTTGCTCCACACCGATGGTTTATCAAGAATTTAGAAGCAATTTCTTACAATACATAGACGTTAATGCTGCAAAAAAGATGCAAAATTTAAAGAGCAAAGAGCTACTTGAAATTTATAAAAACGAGGAGCTAAATGATCTTTTTGCCCCATGTTTCAATCTCTATCCACATATGAATGAGTTTAAAGATAAATTTCTAAGTGGTAGCGGCAGTAGCGTATTTAGCGTAAAATAAAAGGTAAAATTTTGATAAAAGATCTAGCAAAAAACAAGAAAGCTCTGCACGACTTTAGCATACTTGAGACCTTCGAGGCTGGTATTGTACTAAAAGGCAGCGAGGTCAAAGCACTAAGGGCTGGCAGGGCAAATTTAAAAGATAGCTTTGTGCGTGTCATAAAGGGTGAGCTTTTTTTATTAAACGCCCACATCAGCTATCTTGAGACTACACATAGCGCATTTCGTCCAAATGAGCGAGCAGCCAGAAAACTTTTGATGCATAGAAAGCAGATCGATAAAATTTTCGGTCAAGTCTCACAAGATGGACTAGCACTAGTTGTTTTAGCACTTTATTTGAGTGATAAAAACATCGTAAAAGCAAGGCTTGCACTCGCAAAAGGTAAAAATTTACACGACAAGCGCGAGACTCTAAAAAGACGCGAGGCAGACAAAGAGGCAAGAGCTGCCATAAAAAGATATGTTTAAGGGATAAGATGAAGAATTTGCTTGTTTTAATAATCACTTTATTTGCTTTTTTTGGCTGTGGTGACGATGAGAGCAGTAGTGTAAATTTTAAAGAATTTAGTCCAAATGAAGAGGTTAAGCTTGTAGATGTAAGCGGCAAGGAGCTTACTTTAGTTCGAAAAAATCATGGCTTTGCTATCAAAAATGATGAAAATAAAGTTTTAATGATCGATATTTTTGGTACATTTTGCCCACCTTGCCAAAAAGAGGCAGCTGAGCTTACAAAATATCAGCTTGAAAACAAAGATAAATTTACACTAATTGGACTAACTCATTTTGAAAATGTCACAAATGAGTATGTTTTGCACGAATTTATGCAAAAATTTAACGCCTACTACTTCATAACAAACGATCAAAAGATAAATGACAGACTTGCCGAGCAGATCGTAAGAGATATCGAATACAAACATGAGATCGCGCTACCTTTTAAAGTGGTGATAAAAGACGGCGAATATCAAATTTTAACAGACGTAGATAGCGGACAATACGGAGTTAAATACTATCTTGGCGGCATAAAAGTCACAAAAATGAAAGAAGATTTGGCAAAAATCTATGAAACAAAATAAATTTGCCTTATATTTGGAACATCATTTGCTTATAAATGTGTGAAATTTTAGAAGGACTTTAAATGTTTGTTTTAGATAGATCAAAATCCAGCCCACTCGTCGAATCAGCCCTTGCAGGCAGAGAGCTACGCCAAAAGCTCATCTCTGGCAACCTTGCAAATGTTGATACGCCATTTTACAAGGCTAGAGATGTAAGATTTGAAGATGTTTTAAGAGAAAAAGCAAATGAAATTTATAACACTTCAAGCCAAAAAAAGCTACATCTTGCTAAGACAAACGAAGCGCATATGGCTGCGGTTGATTTTCCAAAAAGCGACACAGCTCAAATTTTCTTGCGTGACGGCCACATGGCTAGAAACGACGCAAACACAGTCGATCTTGATGTTGAGACAACAGAAATGGGTAAAAACACAGTTATGATAAACGCCCTTGATAACGCCTACAAGGCTCAAAGCAATATCTTTAAAAGCGTAATAGACGCAAGTGCTAAGAACTAGGAGAGACGATGTCATACTTAAATGATTTTGATATTAGCGGATACGGACTAAGCGCGCAACGCTTCAGGATGAACGTCATCAGCTCAAACATAGCAAACACTCAAACCACAAGAACTACTGAAGGTGGTCCATATAGAAGGCAAGAGGTCATCTTTAAAGAGATGAACTTTGATAAAATTTTAAACGATCAGCTTAAAAACTCACAAAGTCTACTCGAGTATGAAAATCCACTCGACGACCCAAGCTCACCAAGAAACGCTCACCCTGCCCTAACTAGCGTGATCGTGGATAAAGTGGTGCGTGACGATAAGGACTTTCAGCTAAAATATGACCCAAGCCATCCAGACGCAAATGCAAATGGCTACGTCGCATTTCCAAATATAAATCCGGTTATTGAGATGTCTGACCTACTTGAAGCAACAAGAGCATATCAAGCAAACGTGGCAGCCTTTCAAAACGCAAAAACAATAGCACAAAGTGCGATATCACTTATTTCAGGACAAGCATAATGATAAATAGTATAAATTTAGACAAAATAAATAAAAACGAAAATTCAAATAAAATAGCGAAAGCAGGCGAAGAAGGCGGCTTTGAAAATGCTTTAAACGACTCTTTAAAAGAGCTAAATAAAGTCCAAATCAACGCTGATAAAGCCATAGCCGATCTTGCAACTGGCGAGGTAAAAGATCTTCACCAAGCTGCTATTGCGATAGGCAAAGCAGAGACTAGCATGAAGCTTATGCTAGAGATTCGCAACAAAGCACTAAGCGCATACAAAGAAATTTCAAGAACGCAAATTTAAGCCATTGAATGAATTCCAGAAAATCAAAAATAACCATACTTTTTTTATTAATTACTTTTGGAATTTCAATCTTTGTGCTCGTTATATTTTATAGAGCAAGCATCGAGCGAAAGCTTCCTAAGCTTCAAACAAGCGACGTAAATACCGCAATCCGAGGCAACATCGTCACAAAAGACGGCTTTAGCATCTCATCAAGCCAAAAACTCTACAAAGTGATGCTTGACACCAGAAACATCGATCCAAACAAAAAAGAGATGTTTATCAAGCTCTACTCACTTTATAGCGGCGACGATCCAAACAAAGTAAGAAAGATCATAAACGGCACAAAAGGCCTTGTCACGCTCTCTTACAGCATCGACGCAAAGGGCGCTACCTATCTTCAAGAGCTCTCTAGAAAGCTAAACCGTAAGGGCATTTTGATCTCGTATCTTGATCCAAAAACTGGGCTTGCCTCATTTCAAGGTATGCGCGTGATGGAGAGCGGTCAAAACCGTAAATTTATGTCAAAAGACGCCCTAACGCCAGCTATTGGCTACGTGAGCAAAACAGAGAGCGACGCACTTACTAAAAGCAAAGGTGTAAAAGGACTTGAGAGATACTACGAGGACTACCTAGCTCCGATACAAAACGCCAAAATCCTCGGTCCGCGTGATATCGGAAATAATATAATTTTAACTAGTGATTCAAATTTAGCAACGAGGGTTGATGGCTACAACGCAGTGCTTTCTGTACCGCTTAAATTTCAAACCAAGTTAGAGCAAATTTTAGATGAAAAACGTGAATTTCTAGATGCAAAAGAGTTAGTCATCTGCATAATGAATAGCAAAAATGGAGAAATTTTAGCCCTAGCTTCTAGCTCAAGATATGATCCTTCAAACATAAGAAAGCAAGATTATAGCGCTCTAAATTCGACCGTTAGTGAATATGCTTATGAAGTTGGCTCAGTTTTTAAGCCATTTATATTTTCTATCTTACTTCAAGAGAAGAAAGTAAATCCATTTGAGCTTGTAAATACCTATAATGGCCGATATCAACTTGGCAAAAGGATAATCAAAGATACCCATCCAGAGCCTTTTATGAGCGCTGAAGATATAATCGTGCACAGTTCAAACATCGGTATGATTCAGCTTGTTGAGCGTTTAAATGGGCCACAAATTTATCAAGGGCTTTTAAATTTTGGCTTTTCAAGAAAGACTGGCATAGATCTACCTTACGAGCAAGTAGGTATGATGCCAACAGTTACAAAGCTAAACTCATCGACATATAAGGCGACTGTGAGCTACGGATACGGCTTGCAAGCTACATTTATGCAGCTTTTAAAAGCCTATAATACATTTAACAATAAAGGCATTGAAGTTACTCCTCACATGGTTGCCTACTTAGAGAGGAATGGAAAAAGATACGATTTGCCAAAGTCCGAGCCAGCTCAAGTTATATCACAAGAAACCGCAAAGATAATGAAGAGAATTTTAATAAAAACGGTTGAGAAAGGTACTGGACTAAAAGCCTTTACGCCAGGACTTGAGATAGGAGGCAAGACTGGAACTGCACACATTGCCTCAGGTAGTGGTGGATACAGCAATACCTACAATGGCTCATTTTTTGGCTTTGTAAATGACACAAGAGGCAATAGCTACACAATAGGCGTTCTAGCAAGGGATCCTAAAAGACCTTACTACTACTTCGGCGCTCAAAGTGCCTTACCTATGTTTAAAAAGGCAGTTGATCTGATGGTTGAGGATGGATATTTATTTCCTGATGCAAATGTAATAGCTGAGTTTGAAGCCAAAAAAGATAAGCTTAAAAACGATAAGACAAAACAAAAGCCTGCTTTGGACTAAAACTTTAAAAACAAAAAAAGACCTAAAAACCAAGCAAAAACTAAATGTAAAAATTTCTCTTGCTTTTTGGCGTTTTCTCTAATTGCAAAACCTTTAATGCTCTTAAAATACTTTTAGTTTCTAATAGCAATTAAATTATAAATAGAAAATCTAAACTGATCAAAAAGATTTAAGTCTTTAATATTTTTAGAAGTTATCTCTTTGTCATCTTTGTAGTTTTTTCCGCCTAAAAAGAGCAGATAAATAAGCGGGGTAACATAATTAAATCTTAAGAAAAGCGCTACAATGCAATCAAAAAAGCCGTAGTTATATTTGATACAAATATAAAAGCCATAAATTATATAGGCTATCATTAAAATCAAAAAAGCATAGAATACAAAGCTCAAACCAGTATAATCTGAAATATTTAAAAAGCTACAAACTAAAATAAAAGTACCTACCAAAGCAGGCAATATAATGATTGGAAAAATTAGATGAAGTCCGATTAGATCAAATTTACTCGCATAAACCTTTATGTTATATCTACCTGCTGGGATTATCAAAAATATAGGCAATACGATTGAAAATAAAATAAGAAATATCACGTACATAGAATCAAAATCATAAGAACTCATTTTTATACCAAACTTAATTTTAAGATATTTTAACTACACTTTTTTAAATAAATTTATCTACGATTTTTGCGATTTTCTATGCCAATTTTCTCACTCTCTTCTATTTCGACAATGTAGCTTGGATTTTTCTTTTTAGCCTCTTTGTCTAAAAAACTGATGAGTTTCGCATCAGAATTTTTATGAGAGCAGATTAAAATTATGAAATTTATATAGTTATTTGCCTCTTTTGGCATGACTTGGTTATTTTTAGCTGGTATACTAAAATTTCCTACAAAGACTTGAATGAGTTCGAAAAGCTCGTTTTTACTTAGACTATTATCACCCGCAAGCTTTTCAAGCTTTTCGATTGTTATCTCTTCTTTTTCTAATGCAAGCTCCTTTGTTTCGGTGCTATAATCCCTATTTCTTAAAAGTATATAGATTAACACACAAATTGCAATTAATAGCAACACAACAAAGAAAACTATTAGACCTTTTATTAGCATCTAAAGCCTTGAGCAAAGTGACCGCTTTGTAAATGCCAAAATACTCATAAGCACCATTATTACGATACTAATCCAAACAAAATCAGGCACTGGTAATGGATCTCCTGCTGCATATGAGTGCATGCCGGCTAAATAAAAATTTACACCAAAATAAGTCATAATAATCGACCAATAAGCAAAGAACGAAGCAACTGCAAACGCATATTGATTGTTTAGCCTTGGAATAAATCTTATATGAAGAACTGCAGCATAAACAAGTATCGAAACTAGTGCCCAAGTCTCCTTACTATCCCAGCCCCAATATCTGCCCCAACTCTCGTTCGCCCAGACACCGCCTAGGAAATTTCCAAGAGTAAGCAAGCTAAGTCCTAGTATCATAGCCATCTCATTTATACGGGTAGCTTCGAGGATATTGCGAGAAATTTCTGGATTTGGCTTTTTCTTATTCTGTAAAATGATAAGCAATAGCGTGAAGCCACCAAGTAATGCACAAAGTCCTAAAAATCCATAACTTGCAGTAATGACAGAAACGTGTATTGTTAGCCAGTAGCTTTGAAGCACTGGCACAAGTGTAGTGATCTGTGGATCCATCCAGCTAAGGTGCGCAACAAATAATGTAACACCAGCCAATATAGACGTAAGAGCAAGAGCAATAGGGCTACGTTTTGCAAAGACGATACCAGAAAATCCTAGAGCCCAAGCGATATAGACCATCGATTCATAAGCGTTACTCCAAGGCGCATGCTCAGCAATGTACCAACGAAGTCCAAGTCCAACAGTGTGAGCAAGAAAAGCTAGTAAATTTATAATGTATACAACTCTTACAATACCATTTATCTGAACTTTTGGAGCTAGCATTTTGACAAAAACAAAAAATAAAAGCGCAAGGCCAGCCAAAAGATAAACCGGTGTCAATCGCTCAAAAATTTGAATTTTATTAAACAAAATTTCTATATTTATCTTTTCTTCACTTGGCATTACAGCAGAACCGTACTTTTGCTGATAGGCTGAAATTTTATCAAGCGCAACATCAGCCTTACTCCAATCATTATCTTTTGTTGCTGCATCAACTGCTGCAAAATACTCTCTCATCATATTAATGACCAGATCAGCCTCTTTAGGCGGAAAGTACATCATTGCACTAGCAGGCGAATACCAAGAGTTTGATGGGTCATCTTGTTTTGGAAAAATTTTAAAAATTTCACCAATAAATATCATATAAAAAACATTCAATCTCTCGTCGATCTTTATCACATCTTTATCAAATGTATTGCGTGATCCAGGGTGTTTGCGATTAGCAATTTCAGCAAATTTTGTGAGTTTATATTCACTTCCACCATCTTTTGTGGCTCTAAAAAAATCATTAAAACTTGCATATTTTGCATTTTCATCTATGCCAAGCTCTTTTTTTAGCTCCTTACTTTGTCCAAGTGAGATAATTTTTTCACTTCGCCAAAAATCAGGCGTTACCATTATTGAAAGCATTGCTTGATTCGAGTTTAGGCTATTTATACTCTCGCTTCTATGTATTTTATTTAAAATTTCTTTGCTAAGAGTGTCAAATGGCTTCATTCTACCATCTGAGCTTTGCACAATAAGTCTAGAAAGCTTTTGTGTGTGCTCTTTGCTGATATTAGGCAAAAAGTCTTCAGCCTTTAATGAGCTAAAATTTAAACTTAAAAGCATAATGGCAATGATAGCAACAACCTTTTTACCACCCTTTGTTGATTCATTGTCTATTAACTTAGCTAGTTTTCTAAAACGGCTACCAGGATTTACAACATTTAACACAAAGCCAAGCCCAAGTAAAAAGTACCCGATATAAGTTGGTATCTTGCCTGGATCTTTATTGACAGAGAGAATGGTTCCTTTTTCGTCTGTATCGTATGAGCTTTGGAAAAATCTATAGCCATCATAGTCAAGTACATGATTCATATAAATTTTATAGTCAAGCCCTGACATGTTTGTATCATCTTTTACAATAACTTCACTTGAATAGCTCATAGGCGAATTTGAGCCAGGATATCTTTTAAGCTCAAAGTCTTTTAAGTATAGGCTAAACGGGAGTTTAACTTGCTGCGCACCCCATGAAGCGTTAAATTTTTGTCCAGCCACAGCCAAGCGTGAAGGCTCTGTTAGGTTATAAAAAATATGCATCTCTTTACTCTCGCCTTTATAATTTAATTCAGCTATCAAGGCGTTAAATTCGCTATCTTTTGTGCTAACTAGCTTCCTTGAGGCATGAGCTGAAACTAATCTTGGAGCAAAATTTATATTTGAAATAGTATAAAGACTACCCATGCCAAATTCATTTACGCTACCAGCTTTTAACTCAGTTTTTGAACTATCACTCATTGTAAATTTTGAAAGATTAGTATTTGAAGTAACTGTGAAATTTCCGTCCACTAATTTAAAAAGTACATATTTTTTGCTCTCGTCTGGCTTAGCATTAAAGATAAAACTAATATCTGCAACCCTTGCTTCCTCTTCTTCTAACAAGAAAATTTCTTCACTTTCACTCTCGTTTGAAACCACAAATTCCACTACTGGTTGCCCATTTTTATCATCCACAAACTTATAACTTGCATTTGGCACAAATTCTTTAAATTTTAAATTAGCTTCATTATCTGCTATTTTTAGCTTTAGATCAAAACCTTTTTTTGCATCAGAAATTCCTAGTGGCAAAGCAGCGTTTATCTCTTCTCCATTATCGTTTAATGCGGTTAAATTTAAATAGGATATTTTTGTCGTAACGATATTTGACTGAGTTTTTTCTCTTATATGCATATCAGCCTCAAAGCCAATGTATCTTGTTATTCCGGCACCGATTAAGATAACTATAAAACCAAGATGAAAGATAAGCGAAGGAAGTTTTTTGGGGTCTATTAAGTTATATCTAAAGATATTATAGGTCAAATTTATGCCAAGAAGTAGTTGAATGAGCGCAAACCAGCTGGCACCATAAACATAGTACCAGGCAGCTTCTGTGCTAGTTTTACTTTCTATTATCGTAGCGGCTCCGCTAGCTATGGCAAAGATTATCATCAAAACGATAGCCGAGCCCATACTTAAAAATAATGATCTTGGATTTAACATCTGCTTCCTTTTATTTATATTATGACAAAGCTATCAAAGTGAAACTTATCTTAAATAACTGCCTTGCTTTGTTTGAGTAGAGACTGGTTTGTTTTCATTTGTGTCTTGTTCAGCAAATGCATCTTTGCCTTTTAGATAGGCAAGAATCGCACCAAGATCATTATTTAAAAGAATTTTAGCTTGGTTTTGCATTACATTTTTACCGCTTCCACCAAAACTTGAGTCACTTCTATAAGAGATGATACTATCTTCAATATCTTTAGCATCCATATTTTTTAGAGGTGTTGAACCAAATGGCCTTTTATCAGCATTCTCGCCATGACAGCTAGCACATTGCTTTTCATAAAGCTCCTTACCTAAAGAAACGCTATATCTGCCCTTTCTATCAACACCTAATTTTAAAATTCTATTATCTTTATAACGTCTTGGATCTTCATCGACATAGACATTTACTTTTTCATTTCTATCATTGGCCTGCTTTTTTGCCATTTCAGCAAGTTCTTTACCAAAATCACCACGAGCTTCTATATAGTAGACTTGTGAAGCTGCAAAGGCATTTGCCACCAAAAAACACGCCAAAAAAGAAATTTTAATACTTTTCATAACTTTCCTTGAAATTTTGCTCTAAATTTAAAAATCCCGGATCAGATTACTCCGACCCGGGATTATATCATAAGTTGATTAATGAGTTACGGTTAGAATGAGTATTTAGCCTCAAATCTAAATTTATCTTCTTTTGCTTTAACATCATTAGCAAATTTATGTGTTTGGAAAGAGTAGAATGAGCTAAATTTCAACTTCTTACTGTATTGATAAGCAAATCTTGGAACAAATTCTTCTATTTTCTCTTTTACATCTTGATTATTTGCTCCTGCAGTTTTTATATTGCCTTTTACATAATCCAAGCCAACTGTAAATTTATCAAATGCATATGCACTTGTTGCATAGAAGAAGTTACCTTTACCTTCTGTAAGCGTCCAATCAAATACATCTTCACCAGCATCTATCAAAGAACCCTGATCTTCAAAACTAAATGATGTTGCACCTTTATCTTGAACTTTCCAACCTATATAGCCAGCAGATAAATCAAGACCAAATAGTGAAGCTGAAAGTTCACCAGCATAGAAGTTACCATCATTATATTTATAACCATTTAATGAAGATAAATGATTTTTTGCTTCTTTATCAGCTGTACTATTTACATAGTTGATTCTACCACCTAAGCTAATATCATCATTAATAGCAAAATTTGCTGAAACATCAGCTGCAAGTAGGTCAGCTAGATTTGTTAGACTAGCATACCATAGTTGGAAGTTGATAGGGTCATATGAGCCAACTATACCAGCTGCATATAGATTTCCAACATCGTAACCATTTAGGTTATTAGTTACGTTTGTTTTATATAGATCGCCATCGCTTTCATCTCCACCCTCTAGTGCATCAAAAGCTAAAGCTGTTAGGGTAAGACCTTCAATATCTTCATTTACTACTCTTACGCCAGTACCGATAGCATCATCTGTAAAGTATGAGCCAATCTCTTGTTTGCCAGCTGTTATAGTAGTATTTCCAGCTTTATAACCAAGATAGAATTGGTGAACATTAAAAGGTGTCTTTGTATCTGTCTTGTCTGTTCCTGCGTCTACATTATCACCTGAACCATCGTTTGCATTATATCTTAGGCCGATAACACCAAAGAAGTTATCATCGATGGCAGCTTTAAAATTTGTAATCATTTTAAAGTTATGTTTTGCGTCATTGGCTTTTATGACATTTTCTTGTCTTTTGTCATACTCATGAGTATGAGTATATCTATATCTTGCAAATCCTGAAAGATCTACATTTTTTATAGCTTCTTCAAGTGGAGTAGCACTTGCTACGCTTGAAAATGCACCTAAAGCAACCAAAGCGGCTAAACTAATTTTTGTTAGTTTCATTTTTTCTCCTTTTAAGGTTTTGTGTCGACGATTATAATCAATAAAATTTAACATGAAGCTTAAAATTTTTAATTTCAGTTACCGATCGTTTACCGTAATTAATCAAAAATATATAAAAGTTGATAATTTTAAATAAAACAAGGACAAAATTTTAAAGGAGTAAAAAGAAAAAGGGGCCATTGCTTTGCCCCTTAAAAGGAGTTCTAGTTTTGATTGCTGTTGAAATTATATAAGCAAGCAGTAAATCAACGGTAATTAAAAAGAAATTTTTTCCTCTTTTGGCACTTCGATATTTGTTTTTACATTTTTTCTTTTAATAATCACTTCATTTTGTGGCTTTTTTATACCATTATATAAGCCACTAGAGCCACCCTCTTTTATAAGAAGCATATCTATAAGTTTATCTGCATAAAAAGTCGCATAGACTAAGTCGCCTTTATCATAATAGTATCTATTTGCACAAAAATTTGCTTTATTGAGTTTATGGTTTTTTGTATCGCTCGCCACTATTTCATAGCAGTATTTTGAATCTTTATAAGTAACCTCTTTTATAAAACCTTTAATCGAGCTTTTTGCTGGTGTATTTTGCATGTCATGTCTTGGCTGTTTTCGCACTGGTGGGTTATCCTCAAAAAATGAGCAACCCAAAAACATGATAGTAGTTGCCAGTGGAAGTAAAATTTTAGCTTTCATCTCTTCTCCTTAGTGTAAAACGGCGGAGTATAACTTTTAAGATTAAATAAATTTTGCGGAAAATTAAAGGCTCGTATCTAAATTTATATACACGATCATACAAATTTATCTTAGGCGAGTCTGCCTAAGATAGTTAAGCTGAAACATTTAAAAAGTTACCGCCAAGCTCGGCGATCTTTTTATCAAGACTCTCTAGGGTCTTTTCAATAGTTTTTTGAGAAATTTCAGGGAGCTCACCTCCCCAAATTTTTTTCGCATCCTCAAAACCCTTTGCCACGCCCTCTCTACCGGCTTTTAGTTTTTCCACGTCATCACCTGCACCATTTAGCACAAAGCTAGCTATCCTATCAGCCGTATTTGCGATACCAAAAAATCCATTCTCGCTAATAAGATCATTTGTCTCGTCACTACTTAGCTCGTTTAAAGATTTACCTTTATAGCCGATACTTGCAAGATCAAGTCCTGATAAAATTTCTGATAAATTTTTAGGCACATTAAAGCTTAAACCACCTTGAGCTAATAAATTTGAACTACTACTTTTAACGATCTCTTTTTGATACTGCAAAAAGTAGCTATTTGAAATATCTTTGGCCGTTAAATTTGTAATTTCGGACGCTTTTTTAGAGATATCCTTTTCATCTTTATGAAGTAAAATTTCTGATTTTACATTTTCTTTTAGGCTTGAACTATTGTATGAGTTTGTGATTTGAGAAATTTTCATTTTGGCTCCCTTAAAATTTATAAAATCAATATCGCCAAAAAGTAGAATTTATTTAGATAGAGCGGGAAAACTCCCGCTAGTAGTTATTTGCTAAGTGTTGCGTTTAGCATCCAGATCGCTTTTTCAAATTTTGCGATTTGATCTTGTGCATACATTTGAGTTGTTGTATCACCTTCTGCAAGCTCGTCAAGTTTTTTAAACTCACCCAAAAGGTGTTTATAATCAGCTAAGACAATCTCTAAAACCTCAGTTGGAGTATAAATTTCTTTTGGCTCGTGTTTGATGTGAGTAACTTTTGCTAGTTCCTCAGCCTTAACTATAGGTCTACCACCAAGCATAAGAGCCCTCTCAGCTGCATCGTCAAATATCTCACTCATATCTTCATAAGCTTTTTCTGTATATTCATGAACGCTAAAAAATTGAATACCTTTTACATTCCAGTGAAGATCGTGAAATTTAATATAAAGTGCATTTGCATCAGCCTGAATAACATTTAATTGTAAAATAACTTTTGACATTTTGTCTCCTTCTTTATTATAAATATGATGAAATTATATATAGTTAGAGTTAATCGGTGGTTAATCAAATAATAAATTTTATTATTTGATATAAAATTTGACTACAAAATAAAATTATCTTGTAGTCAAATGTAGGATCACAAAATTTGTCTATTTTTTATAAGGCGTAGTTTTATAGCCTTGCTCGATCAAGCTACTCATACCTCCATCTAAATTTATTATCTTAAGATCCGAGCTATCTATCGCTGCGGCTGCTGCTGTGCTTCTTCTGCCACTTCTACAAACAAGAGCAATAGTTTTTTTAACATCAACTGCCTTTGAAAGCTCCTCTAAAAATGCACTCTTATCGTTTGGATTAAAAGTTATAGTCTTTGCACCTGCGATAACGCCAGTCTCTTGCCACTCAGATGGAGTTCTTATATCGATAATCTGATCATATTTTTTTATCTCATCTGGGCTTATATTAACAGTTTTAACATCAGCTGACAACATACAACAAACGGCTCCTAAAAGTAAAATTTTTTTCATCTACTCTCCTTAAATAAATTTTCGAAATGTTAGCACGGACTATTAAATATATAAAATTTTTGTTGATAAAATTTATTAGTTTGGATAAAAATTAATAATATAACATGTTGATAAAAAGCTAAATCGATTACGAAAGCATCTATAGATAAA
>NZ_PIRR01000080.1:0-2496 GCF_003048555.1 Campylobacter concisus
AATTTACTTTTTATGTTATAAAAAATTTTATCAAATTTAAAAGAAATTTTATCCGAGTGAAGCAAGAGCCTTTTTGCTCCAGTTAAATTTATTCGTTCACGCTCGCTCATCTCTTTATCTAAAATTTTCTCGATCTGCGGACGTGACAAACCATAAAGTGGTTCGCCAAGTATCTTGTGTTTCACATGAAACAAATGTAAGCGAATTTGATGCTGTCTGCCAGTGAGTGGGATAGCCTGAACCAAAGTCGTATCGATATCGTCAAAATATCTGATCGGCAAAATTTTAGTCACTGCGCTTTTGCCATTTTCACAAATTTGCATCCGCATTTTCACATCGTCGTAGTTATTTGCTAGATCCATTTTGGCATCGATCGTAAATTCTCGCTTGATCTTGCCTTGTACCATCGCGACGTAGCTTTTAGAAACCTCTCTATTTTCAAAGATTTTCTTTAGTTTTGTCGTAGAATTTCTATCTTTTCCAACAACTATTACGCCGCTTGTTTCAAAGTCCAGCCTATGTGCCACGCTTGCATCTCGTCCAAAAAGCGTGTAAATTTCATCATTTAGTGAGTATTCGCAGTGTCTACCATTTGGATGGCTCAGCACCCCGCTTGGCTTGTCAAATACCGCAAAGCTTTCGCACTCAAAGATCGGCTTAAGTCCCTTTGGCTCAGCCTCATAGTCGATCAAAAAAATATCGCCACACAAAATGGCATTTTTCTCACTCACGACATCGCCACCACATATCAGCCTACCTTTATCTATGAGGCGTTGCGCTTCTCTCATACTAAAGCCAGTTTTCATTAAAATTTCATACGCTTTTTGTTTGTTTGCAGTGGCAATAAATTTATTTACGTAGGGCAAAGACGATCCTTTTAAAACGAGTGAGCTATCTTAAGCACAAATTTATAAGCGTATAACCGACATTTCAGCACGGATTTTATATAATCCAAACTTAAATTTTATAAAATTATACTATGTGATTTTTAGCTTTCAAGGCTAAAATTTACTTTTATGATAAAGAAAACTAATACAAAAAGGTTCAACAATGGTCGAAAGATACTCGCGTAAAGAGATGGCTGAAAAGTGGAGTATACAAGCAAAATACGACGCTTGGCTCAAGGTAGAAAAAGCTGCTGTTAAAGCTTGGAATAAGCTTGGCTTCATAAGCGACAGCGACTGCGAGAAAATTTGCAAAAACGCTAAATTTGAAGTAGCTCGCATCGACGAGATAGAAAAGACGACAAAGCACGACGTTATCGCATTTCTAACAAGCGTCAGCGAAAGCCTTGGCGAGGAGAGCAGGTTCGTTCACTACGGCATGACCTCAAGCGACTGCATCGACACAGCCGTTGCGCTTCAGATGAAAGAGAGCCTAGAGCTCATCATCAGCGACGTAGAGGAATTTATGCAGGCGGTCAAAAACAGAGCGATCGAGCACAAGCACACGCTTATGGTCGGCAGAAGTCACGGCATCCACGGCGAGCCGATAACTTTTGGCCTTGTGCTTGCCATCTGGTACGATGAGATCGCAAGGGCGCTAAAGCTCATCAAAGATGCAAAAGATACGATCAGCTACGGCAAACTCTCAGGCGCTATGGGAAATTTAGCTCATGCTCCGATGGAATTTGAAGAGCTAACATGCGAAGAGCTTGGCCTAAAAGCTGCCCCAGCATCTAACCAAGTGATCCAGCGCGACCGCTATGCACATGTGGTGAGCGCCATCGCAGTTCTAGCCTCTACTTGCGAGAAGATCGCAGTTGCCATTAGGCATTACCAAAGGACAGAGGTTTATGAGGCGGAGGAGTATTTTAGCCCAGGACAAAAAGGCTCAAGTGCGATGCCACACAAGCGCAACCCAGTCCTTAGCGAAAATATCACCGGCCTTTGCAGAGTGCTACGCTCATACGTTACGCCAGCGCTAGAGAATGTCGCCCTTTGGCACGAGCGCGACATCAGCCACAGCTCGGTTGAGAGATTTATCCTGCCAGATATGTTTATCACGGCTGATTTTATGCTGGTTCGCATCAAAAATTTGATAGCAAATTTAGTCGTATATCCAGAAAATATGATGAAAAATTTAAATTTAACAGGCGGCTTAGTCTTTTCACAGCGCGTGCTTTTACAACTGCCTCAGCGTGGAATTTCTAGAGAGGACGCCTACAAGATCGTTCAGCGCAATGCTATGAAGGTCTGGGCAGACTTGCAAGAGGGCAAAAAAGCGATCGATGAGCAAGGTCACAGCCTATTTTTACAAAATTTACTAAACGACGAGGATCTAACCAAGAGCCTTAGCAAAGATGGGATCAAAGAGTGCTTTGACTACAACTACTACACTAAAAATGTAGATAGAATTTTTGCCAGAGTTTTTGGCAAGTAATTTAAATGCAAGAAGCAAATTTATGCTTCTTGCTTCAAGATATCGCTTCAAAAATTTTTACAATCATTTTAAAATAAGATCAAATTTTTTAATTTTTTAAAAATAAAATATTAT
>NZ_PIRR01000081.1:0-2408 GCF_003048555.1 Campylobacter concisus
AAAAGAAAAAAAAAGAAAAAAAAAAAAAAAAAAAAAGAAAAAAAAAAAAGAAGGAAAAAAAGAAGAAGAAGGAAAAAGAGAACAAGTAAGGAAGAGAGGGAAAGGAGAAGAGAATAAGAGAAAGTTTAAGACACTGATATAAAAATGAATTGCACTATAATGCAAAAATTTGAAAGGATGGGTATGAAAGCAAATATTGTAAAAATATCTGAAATCTATAATAAAAAACTCAAAATACCAGACTATCAACGTCCATATACTTGGAGTACCAAATCGGCTCTTACGCTTTTTAATGATATTTTTAGAGAATACAAAAACAACAAAAACGATTACCGCATAGGCTCTACCATACTGCACCAAGAAAGCGAAAATTATAATATTGTCGATGGGCAACAACGTCTCACTACACTTACAATACTACTAAATTTACTAGGACAAAAAGAAAATTTACCACTATTAGAGCAAATTTTCAATCCTCTCTCTTTTAATAGCATCACAAACAATAATAAAATTTTAAAACAAAAAGTAGAGTTACTAACAGGTGATGAAAAAGAAAAATTTAAACAATTTATCTTAAATAATTGCACCATGGTTGAAATCATTGTGTATAAACAACAAGATGCTTTTAACTACTTTGACTCGCAAAATACCAGAGGTAAAGCACTAGAAGTGCACGATCTACTAAAAGCATACCATCTAAGGCATATGGTAGATGACAATGAAGCCAAAAAAGTTCAGATAGTATCAAATTGGGAGGATAAAAATAGCGATGAAATAAAAGAAATTTTTAGCGATTTTTTGTTCCCTATTATTAGATGGCAACGTAGAGAGAGCGGATTATATTATTCTAAAAACCACATAGATATTTTTAAAGGCATAGACCATACTTCACTATATAATGTGACTAAATTTAATAAAGCAGCGGTAACTTTTTTAGAAAAAAGTGATGATTTTGCTTATATTTTTAGCTCTAAAAATAGTATTAAATTTTTACTCACTCAAGATTTGTTAAGTGGAAAACACTTTTTTTACTTTACAGCTCACTATCTAAACCTTTGCCATAAAATAAAGAAATTTGTAGAAGCAAAATATGATGACAACGCCATGCCTAGGAAAAAGAGAGGTGATAAATATATAGTAAGACTTTTTGAATGCCTTATAATGGCATTTGTTGATAGATTTGGCTTTGATGAGCTTAGCGAAAATATTTGCGCATTTTTTTATAGATACGTTTATACCTTGCGTTTGGCAAAACAGGCCGTATATCTAGAGAGCATAAACAAATATGCACTTGGATATCAAGATGAAAATAACGGATTAAATTTATTTGAAAAAATATCTCACATGAGATCGCCAGATGAAATTTACAGCGTTGAGCTATGTGATATTGAGTCCATTGTTGGTGGATATGATGATATAAAAAATAGATTGGAGGTTAAAAATGAGCAAAACGGATGATCTAAAATTTAGTGTAGAAAAAATTTTTGAAAGCAAGTATCTGATACCCATATATCAGCGTAACTACGCTTGGAAAAGTTATGAGATAGGGATGCTTTTAGATGATATTAAAAGTAATGATGATGGGTATTTTATAGGGAGTTTGGTTGTTAAGCAAAAAGATGGTGTTTTTGAAGTTATAGATGGGCAACAAAGACTCACAACTCTATTTTTGATACTAAGATATCTTAAGCACGACATAAAAGGTGAACTTAAATTTGAAGCTAGACAAAAGTCAAACGAAACGCTAGAAAAAATTTGCGATGATGATAAATGTGCTGATTTGCCGTCTACTGAAATAGTAGATGGGTTTAAAATTATAGAAAAATATTTTTCGGAAAATAAAAAAGACGAGAGTTTTAAAAGTAAAATTTTAAATGCCAAACTTCTACGCGTACCAGTCCCAAATGATGCCGATCTAAATCATTTTTTTGAAATAATGAACACAAGAGGCGAGCAACTTGAAGCTCATCAGATTGCAAAGGCAAAAATTTTAGAAGTCTTAGAAGAAAAAGACAGAAAAATAGCTGCATTGGTTTGGGATGCTTGTGCAGACATGGATAGATACGTGCAGATGAGCTTTGAAAAGAATCTAAGAGAACAAATTTTTGGCAATGACTGGAATAAAATTTGTAATGAAAGCGAACTTTTTGAAATTTCTATCGAAAATAACAATAATGCCAAAGAAGAGCCATTGAACAAAATTTTAGAAAATAAAAATTTAACTTCTGAAAAAACAACACAAAATGAAAACGAAAATGAAAGGTTTTCATCTATCATAAATTTTCCAAATTTCCTTTTACAGGTAAATGCAGCTATGAGCAATAATACAAGCAGTAGCAGTACAAATGAGCTGCTTTATGATAAAAAATTGATTGATAATTTAAAAAAACACTTCAATAATAGTGAAA
>NZ_PIRR01000082.1:0-2317 GCF_003048555.1 Campylobacter concisus
AGAGGTGAATAAGAGACAGGCAGGAGTTTTTGCAGTCTATTTCAAATAAAAATATAATCTTTAGAGGAGCTGTAGAAAATAAATTTATGGGTGACGAATTTGCCAAAAACGATGTTTTCATTTTGCCTAGTTTGATCGAACCTTGGGGGTTGGTGGTAGAGGAGGCGTTGTATTTTGGACTACCGGTTTTGGTAAGCGATCGTTGCGGATCTTCTGAATTAATCAAAAATGGTATAAATGGCTTTGTGTTTGATCCTGCTAACAAAAATAGTCTTACGCAAATAATAAGAAATTTTGACGATACATTATTGCAAAATTTATGTAGCAATGCTGATAGCTATGATATTAATGCCAAAGATATACAGCAAATAAGCTCATACTTATGAAAATTCTAATAATCCACAATAAATACCAATCAAAGAATATTGGCGGTGAGGATATTGTTTATAAAAATGAGCTAAACGCCTTGCGCAAAAAGCTGGGATGTGAAAATGTTTTTTACTATGAAGTCTCAAATGATGATATAAATAAATTTAAGCTTTTTTTTGAGATATGGTTTTCAAAAAAATATTACAAAGAGGTTAGAGAAATAATAAAAAAAAATGGTATTGAAATTGTTCATGTTCACAACTTTTTTCCGCTTCTTACGCCTGCTGTTTTTAAGGCAGCTAAAGATAGTAAAACAAAAGTGATCCATACTCTACATAATTATAGATTGTGGTGCATATCTGGGATCTTATATAGAGATGGTTTTGGTATTTGTGAAATTTGCATGCATAAAAAATTTTCTTTGTCTGGCATTTTAAATAGATGTTATAGAAAGTCGCTTTTGCAAAGTTTTGTGGCACAGCTAGCTTTTTGGTTTTATAAATTATCTGGGGTTTTTAAAAACATTGATTACTTTTTTGTTTTAACAAATTTTCAAAAAGATAAGATTAAAAGTCTTGGAGTAGACGGGGACAAGCTTATTTTAAAGCCAAATAGCTTACAAATGAGCTTTAATACGGAGACACAAAAATATGGCTATGTATATGTAGGGCGGATAGAAGAGTCAAAGGGAATTTTGAGGCTTTTAGAAATTTGGGATCGGCTGGACGAAAAGTATATTTTAACCATTGTTGGTGGCGGAGATATTGAAGCGCAGCTTAGACAAAAATATAAAAAGCCAAACATAATATTTAAAGGAAAGTGCTCAAGGGAAGAGACTATGACTATCGTCTCACATTCAAAGTATTTGTTGCAGCCATCACTTTTGTATGAGACTTTTGGTTTAACTATTATCGAAGCTATGAGTGTAGGAGTGCCTGTTATAGGATATGATATAGGGACAAGAGGCGATTTTATAAAAGATGGTGTAAATGGGTTTTTAAGTGGCCCTTATGAGCTAAAAAGCGTGATAGAAAGATCATATGACTTTGATGGCTACGATAGACTTTCAATGGCTGCAAAAGAGAGCGCAAAGCGATATGAAAATGAGTATGTTATTGAAAAGCAGATTGAAATTTATAAAAATATCTTGGAGAATAAAAATTGAAAATATCAATCGTAACGGTAGTATGGAACAATGCAAAAACTATAAGAGATGCTATAAATTCTGTTTTAAATCAAAGCTATAAAGATGTAGAGTATATCGTTGTAGACGGGGCTAGTACTGACGGTACTATTGAGATAGTTCAAAGCTATGGCGATAAGATCAAATTTATCAGCGAAAAGGATAATGGTCTATACGATGCTATGAATAAAGGTATTAGGATGGCTACTGGGGATGTTGTGGGTATATTAAATAGTGATGATTTTTATGCCAGTGATAAAATTTTACAAATAGTGGCTGATGAGTTTTTAAATAGTAATACCGATAGTGTATATGCAAATCTTGAATACGTATATGCAAATAATCCAAAAAAAGTTATAAGATATTGGAAGTCAAAAAAATATCAAGATAGCCTTTTTAGGTCCGGTTGGCATCCTGCACATCCTACCTTTTTTGTTAAAAGTGAAATTTATAAAAAATATGGAATGTTTGATCTTAGCTTTAAAATCGCCGCTGATTATGAGCTCATGTTAAGATTTTTTGAAAAATATAAGATCACAAGTAGTTATGTTGATGAGGTTTTTGTCAAAATGAGGATGGGTGGTGAAAGCAACAAAAGTATTAAAAATATTATAAAAGCAAATATTGAGTCATATAGAGCGTGGCAGGCCAATGGGCTTTATATAAATCCATTAATGTTTCTTCTAAAACCTTTTTCAAAGATAGTTCAGTTTATAAATAAATCATATGGGTAAAAGTATTTCTGCTCTAATGCTTGTCAAATAT
>NZ_PIRR01000083.1:0-2231 GCF_003048555.1 Campylobacter concisus
ACAAAATAATCACTAAAAAACTCACTTTTTTACCTTAATAGATACAATTTTTGATTAATTATTTAAAAGTCGTTAAATGTAGTATAAAATTAATTTTAGTTTTAATTTTTTTTAGATAGATTAAACAGATTTTTATTTAAAGGAGGAAAGATGAAGTCCATAACTTCAAAGATAGCGATGATTATCATCTCATTGCTAGTTATTTCGTTTGCTGCTATTTCAGCAGTCAGCTACTATACAGCGGAAAGTAAGGTAGTAGAGTTGGTCAGCCAGACCCAGGATCAGATTCTAAGTGACATCAAAGCTACTACGGATTCTTTTTTTGAAGAATATTTAGAAGTTGCTAAAAAGTATGCTTTAGATATAGCACAAACACCAAATAATGATGACTCGTACATGGAAAAAACAAAAATGCAAAAAGAAAGCGTTAGTCGTCTAGTTACTGATATTTTTTATGGTCGCGAGAGTGATGGACATTTTTTCCAATCAGACGGAACTAGAACAACTCCAGCCGATAACTACGATCCTAGAACTAGAGGTTGGTACAAAGCAGCTAAGAGTACAAATGGTGCTATATATACCGAACCTTACAAAGCTGCCTTGTTTAATGCTTTAGTAATTAGCTTTGCCGCTCCAGTAAATAAAAATGGAAATTTTGATGGTGTTTTGGGACTTGATTTAAATATGGATGCTTTAAGTAAAAAAATTCTCGAAATGGGTAAAACGAAATACGGCTACGTCTATTTAATGAATAAAGACGGCGTTATTCTTATGCACTCAAATCCTGAAAATGTCGGTAAAGCGATTCCGGCAAGCAAATATTTGGCCGATGAATTTGCGGCTAAGAGATTTGATGAAAATGGACTTATCCCTTATACAAACTATAAAGGCGAGAACGTAACCGCCAAAGTCCTTCCTATAAACGATCAAGGCTGGTTAGCTGTAGCCGCTATCGGAGCAGATACTTTTTCGTCTAATACCTTGCCTTTATTAAAAGCTCAAATAATCCTTGCCGTAGCTTTTATAGTCATACTTTCGGCTATCGTATTTACTCTTCTTAAAAAATCCCTTAGTCCTATTAGAACTATTCAAACTAAGCTTGAAGACGCGTTTAAATTCATCACCTACGAAACCCCTAACGCTCCGGAAAAGCTAGTAGTAACTACGCAGGACGAATTCGGCAGAATGAGCGAATCTATTAACGAAAATATAGAAAAAGTCCTTAACGGCGTTAAAAAAGACAGCGCCTTAATAGAGGAGATGAACGGTATAGCAAATCTCATGATAAAAGGACACATGGGGGCTAAGATTAACTCCGTCCCTAATAATCCGGCTTTAGTTCAGTTAAAAGATCTACTAAATAAATTCTTTGCATCAATTTCTGAAAATTTAAAAGGAATAGCCGTAGTTTTAGCTTCTTACAACAAAAACGACTACACTCCTAGACTAGAGTTAAAACCCGAGCTTGAAAGCGATCTAAAAGATATGATAGTAGGCCTTCAAAGCGCGGGCGACGCAGTAAGCAATATGCTAAGGGAAAATTTAAAAGAAGCTCAGGTCCTAGAAGAAAAAGCTAAAATCCTAGCAGAATCTATGAGAACTCTAACCGACGGAGCTCATAAGCAAGCCGACTCCATCCAAGAAAGCGCGGCTGCTATAGAAGAGATGAGCAGTTCTATGAACGCCATTAGCCAAAAAGCTAGCGACGTAACAAGACAAAGCGAAGAGATTAAAAATATCATCGTTATTATTAGAGATATAGCTGATCAAACCAACCTACTTGCTCTAAATGCGGCTATCGAGGCAGCACGTGCTGGTGAACACGGCAGAGGATTTGCCGTAGTCGCCGACGAGGTTAGAAAACTAGCAGAGCGAACTCAAAAATCACTTGGCGAGATCGAAGCTAACGCAAATGTTTTAGCTCAAAGCATTAATGAGATGAGTGAAAGCATCAGAGAGCAAAGCGAAGGCATAAATATGATAAATCAAAGCGTAAGTCAGATCGACAGTATTACAAAACAAAATATTAATATTGTTGGTACAACAAATGAAATTACTGACCAAATAGATGAAATGGCTAAGACGATAGTAGCCGACGTTAGAAAGAATAAATTTTAATCTTAGAGCCGAATTTAGGGGTTTGCCTCCCCTAAATTCTAATTTTATTTAGCTGATTTTAACTACCTAAAAAGAAAAAATAATTCAAAATTATTATTTAATGTATACATCAC
>NZ_PIRR01000084.1:0-2102 GCF_003048555.1 Campylobacter concisus
AAAAAATAATTTTAAGATTATAGATAAAAAGGAGTTATTTTCATCCTCAAATTTTGAGGATGAAATATCAATAAAATTTTAAATATCAAGCCGTAAGGTTAAAATTTATTCTTTTTAACATCAGCTACTATCGTCTTAGCCATTTCATCGATTTGGGCGGTGATTTCATTTGTTGAACTCACGATATCAACATTTTGCTTTGTAATGCTATCAATCTGGCTTACACTTTGATTTATCATATTTATGCCTTCACTTTGCTCTCTGATGCTTTCGCTCATCTCGTTAATGCTTTGAGTAAGTATATTTGCATTAGTTTCGATCTCGCCAAGTGATTTTTGAGTTCGCTCAGCTAGTTTTCTAACCTCATCCGCAACTACAGCAAAACCTCGTCCATGCTCACCAGCACGTGCTGCCTCAATAGCAGCATTTAGAGCAAGTAGGTTGGTTTGATCAGCTATATCTCTAATAATAACGATAATGTTTTTAATCTCTTCAGATTGTTTTATAACATCTACAGTCTTTTGGCTAATTGCACTCATTGAGCTGCTCATTTGTTCGATCGCAGCAGCACTTTCTTGGAGAGAATTTGCTTGTGTGCTAGCACCTTGAGTTACTTGCTTCATTGATGCATCTAAATTTTTAGCTTTTTCTTCTAAGAATTGTGCTTGTTTTAGGTTAAATGCAAGCATATTAGCTATCTCTTCGCCAAGCTCATTTGTTACTAGTTCGACATTGCCTTTGGCATCCAAAATTCTTGAAGTAAAATCAGAATTTCTAAAATCATTAAAAGTTTTTTGGATCATATTTAAATCGCTACCGACTCTTTTCTCCAAAACATCTAGCATTTTATTTAAGACATCTTTTAATTCGATTAGCTTTGGATTAGCTGGAACATCTACTATCCTTGCTTTTAGATTTCCATTTTCTATCGCCTTTGCAGTCTCAACAGATTGAGATACCACTCTAGAGTCTTGATCGGCATTGTCAAAAATTTTAGCAATATTATCATTTATTAGTTTGCTCATTACGCCAAATTCATCTTTTGTTGCCACCTTTGAAACAACTGGCTCTTTTATCTCAAAATTTAAAAATCTAAAGAAACTAACCAAAGCATCTGTAATAGTTTTAATAGGATTAAGCGATCTTTTTAGCAAGAAATATACAATCAAAGATAAGACAACTATAAATATAAAGGCTAAAATAATCTGAACTTTTAAAATAGGCAAAGTATGCGAGCTAAAGATATTTTGATCCATTGCTGTTATTGCCAACCAACCTTTGTCATTTATCTCTAACATATAAGCATAGACATCTTCGCCTTTTGTATTTTTATATGCTATTAATCCATTTTCATCAAATTTCTTTTCATTATATTGTTTTATTAGACTCTTTGCGATCTCATGAGGTTTGCCGACTAATTCTTTATTTGGGTGCATTATAACGTTGCCATTTTGATCTGTAACAAAAGCATAGCTGTACTCAGTCTTACTGATTTGCGATATATTATTGCTCAATTCCTCAATAGACGCATCTATGCCCGTAACTCCAATATTTTTAATAGGTGCAGCAAAGGTTATAACCATCGCATTTAATGAAGCTGCCATATATGGATCAGTATATATTGGTTTATTCTCGGCCTTAGCTTGTTTATACCATCCTCTAACTCTTGGATCGTATCCGGCTTTGTTTTGTCCATTTGATCTAAACATAGCTCCATCTTCATATCCAGCGTAAACAAGAGTGATCTCTTTTCCAGATATAGCTTTTGCTTGAGATAAAGCTAAATTTATACCATCAGCATTCATCGAGCCATCACTTTTCTCGCTTATCTTACTAAGAGTCTCAGCCATTTTCTCTATAGCATACTGATTATTAGTAAAAAAGCTATTTAGTGTGATTTTCACATCTTTTAAGATTTGCTTTTGAGTTTGTATTACTAACTCAATGGCTTTATCATGAGCTGTGTTATAGCTAGCTAAAGATATTAGCGAGAATGATATGAATAATGCCAGTATTAGCATTAAAGATATTTTGTTTGCAATTGATCGCATTTACTTTCCTTTTACAAAAATTTTTAAGATGCGATTATATATTTTTTATAT
>NZ_PIRR01000085.1:0-1903 GCF_003048555.1 Campylobacter concisus
TTTAGGAAGTGGTTGGTTAAGAGGCCTTCGATCTTGCCACCAAGTGGGCAAGCTTTAGGTGAGTCAGAGTGGATCTTGAAAAGTTTTTCTTTATCATTTACTGCGTTGAAAATTTGAAGGAGGGTTAGGTGTTGGGGAGTATCACTGACTTGAGACGTGGTGTTTGTGGGGCTGGGGTGTTTAGGCATCAAATAGTTATGTCAAGCATGTGATGTTCGCTAGGTACTATTTCCTCATTATCTGCTATATCGTCCAAATTTTCTTCGTCACTATCTCTTGAATTTTGTTTTTCACTCTCAAACTCACTTGCCTCTTCTTCATTTTTTTGGCGTTCATGTTCCTTTTCAGGGTCTATTTTATAAGACTCTTCCATCGGACGCACCTCTTTGATCTCTTCACTTTGTTGCGAGGCAAGCTCAGCTGTCATCAAAGACTGCATATCAAATCTAGCTTGTTGATTTGCATGCACTTGCGACACTACTGGTGCGTTTTGATTTATAAAGTTACTATTTCCTAAAGGTGTTACAGCCATTTTTTAGCCTTTATTTATGATGATAGTTTTATAGTTCGTATAAGTGACATTTGCACCGTTTTCACGTTTTAAATTTTCGCGTTTGGTGTAGTCCACCTCGTATCTGCCAGCTCCTTTTACGCTAAATTCTACGCAGAATTTAGCTGCCATTTTTAGCACATCTTCGGGTACCTTGCTCTTGTTTGTTTTAATAATGACATGAGCGCTTGGGGTATCCTTTAGATGTAACCATATATCGTCTTTTTTGGCAAGGTCAAGCAAATTTATATTGCCTTTTTCGTTTCTACCAACTAAAATCTTAAACTCTCTAACGTAAAAAATTTCAGCATTTTCACTCACATCTTTTACATGACGTTCTTTTTGTTTTGCCTTGTTTTTTGGGCTTAAAATTTCAAGCTCATAAAGACTATTCGCTTCTTTTAAGAGGGATTTTAATCCTTCAAAAAACTCAATCTTTTCGCTTAAATTTCTCTTTTCTATCTCCACGCCAAGGGCCTTTGCTCGAAACTTTTTTGATCTTGTGTAAAATTCATTTGCACTATTTTTTGGTGTATCGCTAAGGGTTAATTTTATCTCGTTGCCATCAAAATCTTTCAGGCAAATTTCTCTCTCATAGCCCTTAAAATTTCCCAAATTTGCAAGCAAAAGCGATCCTAAATTCGCAGATTCCTCACTCTTTCTCATTAGCTCATCTTTGTCTTCAAGTGAGTTTAAAATTTCGCTCATATTATCTATCTTTTTTTGTACGCTTGCAAGCTTCGCCTCTTTTAAACTAGCTATCCTTGATTCATTTACTCTAGTCGCTTCGCTCTTAAAAAACACCTCAAAGTCAGTTATGGGCTCGCACGGTTTTTCCTTGATAGTGATAGCTGGAAGCTCTCTTAAAACTTCGCCAGTTTCTATCTTTCGGTAGCTATTATCAATATGTCTTAACGCTTCGATTATTACGTTGTTTTCATCAGTTATCACAGCATTTGTAAAGCGACCTGTAAATTCAAGATAGAGAATAAAATTTTCACTTTTATATGAGCCACTTTGCGTGCAGATAAATTTTAAAATTCTATTATCTTTTAAGTACTCAACGTTTTTTATATGCGAGGCGTTAAAGCGCTTTTTTAGGACATTATCAAAAGGTGCTTGATAAATTTTTGCTTCTTTTAACTCGTCATCTTTGTAGATAGCAGAGTTTGATTTGTTTAGATCAAAGATGATCTTCTCACCATTAAATTCGATTAAAATAGCCATATCATTAATGCGTTTTGCTTGGTTTATCTTTGTAAAATTTGATAGATAACTTGCTATTTGAACTAAATGTGCGTACTTCATGTGGGGATTATATCAGAAATGTTGCAAAAATGTTTTAATAAAAGC
>NZ_PIRR01000086.1:0-1888 GCF_003048555.1 Campylobacter concisus
CTTTTAAGCTTGCTATGAGCCCTAAAGTCTTACTTTTATTTAAAATTATAAGAAATTAAATTTCAAAAAGATATAATCCAAGCATTCAAAATAAAGACGAAAGATTGCAATGAAAAAGAAGTATTTTTATAGCCAAATTTTTGGCAATATGGGTGTAAATTTAAGTGAACAAGTGGCATTAAATAAAGTTGGTAAGTTCTTTAAAAATTCTTGCCAAAACCATGCTAAATAAAGAGGATATAAGGAATTTACTAGCGCATAGATTTTGTAACGACATACATAAAAAAATTAGTGAAATTCCGACACCAAGTGCCTTAAAAGATATATACAAAGGTGCTAATCGCATAAAAGAAGCGATCGAGAAAAACGAGCGCATGGCCATTGTGGGTGATTATGATGTTGATGGTGTGGTTTCAAGTGTGATTTTGGCCGAGTTTTTTGATGATCTTGGCGTGAAAGACTACCTAGTAAAAATTCCAAATAGATTTAAAGATGGATATGGGCTAAATCCTGAGATAATAGACGAACTCTCGGCCGATGTAAGCTTGATTATCACCGTTGATAACGGTATCTCTGCAAACGATGCAGCCATTATCTGTAAAGAAAAAGGCATCGATCTTATCATCACAGATCATCACATGCCACCAGCTGTTCTCCCAGAAGCTTATGCGATCATTAATCCAAAACAAGAAGAATGTAACTTCCCAAATATCGAAATTTGTGGTGCTGAGGTTGCTTGGTATTTGGTTGGAGCGTTAAAGGATGTTTTTGGGCTAAATTACGATATGAGCAAATTTCTAGAGCTTTTAGCTATCGCGATAATCGCTGATATGATGGAGCTAAGAGATATGAATAGAATGCTTGTTCGTCTTGGTATTTGTAAGCTAAATGCGTCTAAGCGTTCCGCATTTCACGCTATAAAAGAGTTTTATGGTAAGGAAAAATTTGAGTGCGATGATATTAGCTTTCTTATAGCCCCACTTATAAATTCAGCTGGGCGTATGGACGATGCGATGAATTCATTTGACTTTTTACGTGCTAAAAGTATCGAGGAAGCTTACAACTACCTTGATACAATCATTGAATTTAACAACTCCAGAAAAGAGGAAGAGCGCCAACTCTTTGAATGTTCACTAAAGGACGTAAAAGAAGACGATGAAGTCATCATCACTTGGGGTGAGCAGTGGCACGAGGGTGTGATAGGCATCGTAGCTAGCCGCCTTGCAAAGCACTTTGCAAAGC
The DNA here is from genome assembly GCF_003048555.1 of Campylobacter concisus. GTDB lineage: Bacteria > Campylobacterota > Campylobacteria > Campylobacterales > Campylobacteraceae > Campylobacter_A > Campylobacter_A concisus_AO. Next base: position 1,243 of record NZ_PIRR01000086.1, read on the forward strand.
CAGCTATCGTCTTTAGTATAGATAAAGGCCGTGCAAAAGGCAGCGCTAGAAGCATTGGTAAGCTTGATATCTTATCTCTTATAGCAAGCCACGAAAATTTACTAACAAGCTATGGCGGTCACAAAGGAGCGGCTGGACTTACGCTTGCGCCTGAAAATTTGGTGAAATTTAAAGAAGCGATAAATAAAAGTTGCTCATGCCTAAATATGCAAGAGTGCAAAAGCTCGGACGAGCTACTTGGCGATATAATGCCAAGCGAGATAGACTTTGAACTGCTTGAAATTTTAGAATTTTATGAGCCATATGGGCAGAAAAACCCTCGCCCAGTATTTAAGATAAAAAATGCTCTTGTTAAAAACGAAAGACTTATAGGAAGAGATCAAAATCACCTAAAGCTCATCTTGCAAAAGGATAATAAAACACTTGAGGCTCTATTTTTTAACTTTACAAGACATGCTAGAGTGGGCGAGATGATAGATATTATCTTTTGTATATCAAAAAATTCATTCCGCGGACTTGTTACCCCACAGCTACTCATAAAAGAAATTTTATAAATTTTATCTCGGTTTTATAATGCTAAATTTTAATAAAACCGAGATTGCTTCGGTTTTAATTCACCAAAATCGTTTCTTTATATATTTAATGC
>NZ_PIRR01000087.1:0-1481 GCF_003048555.1 Campylobacter concisus
TATTTATATTTTGACAATGATATCAGCTGTAATGCTGCCATTAAATCTGATAACTGGCTTTTTTGGCATGAATACACAAGGCTTACCATTTAATGAAACTAAAAATGCTACTATGATAGTTGTATCAATAATGTTTGGAGTAATTCTTTGCTGTACTTCTTTTTTGTTTTGGTACACGAATAAGAAAAAGTAGAAAGTAAATAAATTTAGTATATAAGGTATCTGAAACTTTATATAGAAATTTTTTATATATTTTAAATTTTTATATAGTGGTAAAAAATAAATGGATTTTTATTAATATTAAAAACGATAAAAATATTTAACAGAAAATAGAAATTAGATTTAAAAAAGTTGAAAAGTCCTGAATAGGCTTCAGGACAGATAGTAGAATTATTTTCTAAGTTCGCGGATCTTAGCAGCTTTACCACGAAGGTCACGTAGATAGAATAATTTAGCTCTTCTAACACGACCTTTTCTAAGAACTTTTATCTCTTCGATAGAATCACTAAAAATTGGAAAAATTCTCTCAACGCCAACACTATTAGCGCCAATTTTTCTAATGATGAATGTTTCACCAGTACCGCTACCACGTCTAGCTATACAAATGCCTTCAAAATTTTGAATTCTAGTTTTATCGCCTTCGTGAATACGAGTAGCAACACGCAATGTATCTCCTGCACGGAAGTCAGGAATATTTTTACTAGCAATTTGAGCATTTTCAAATGCTTCAATGTATTTATTTCTCATGTTTTTCCTTATTTATGTGGCTTAAGCTTTTGATATAAATCAGGGCGAAAGAACCTTGTTTTGCAGTGAGCCATCTTATTTTTTAAAGTGTGGATTTTAGCATGGTTACCCTTTAAAAACTCTGAAACCACAAAGATTGATCTAAAATTATCAGGCTTTGTAAAAGATGGAGCTTCAAGCAAGTTATTCTCAAAACTCTCAACTTCAAGGCTCATATCGTTTCCTAAAACTCCAGGTATATTTCTTGATATTGCATCACTTATACAAAGCGCAGGAAGCTCTCCGCCAGTTAAAATAAAATCGCCTATGCAAAAAACTTCATCTGCCCAAAGCTCAACAACTCGTTCATCAAAGCCTTCATATCTACTGCAAACAAAACAAATATGATCTTTTTTAGAAAGCCTCTTTGCATCATTTTGATTAAATTTTTTACCAGCTGGCGTTAAAAATATCACATGAGCATTTTTATCTTTTTCTTTTAGAAATTTGATCGACTCATCCAAAGGCCTGTTTCTTATACACATATGACGCTTCCGACGATCTTCACGGTTTATTCTTCAGTGCTGGCAGCCTCACCGAAGACATTAAAGAATTTGTGAAGGACTGTGATCTTCGGCGCCTGTCCATCGATGATCACGGTTTGGAAAAACTGCTTGCAACCACACAGGCAACCAGCAAATATGTCATTACTGCAAGAATTACGAGCGGACATGAACAAGACGTGACAACCGTTT
>NZ_PIRR01000008.1:0-51292 GCF_003048555.1 Campylobacter concisus
AGCTAAAATCGAGCAAAATTTAAAACTAACGAGGATAAAAATGCAAAATTTAGATATAAGAAAGGCATATCTTGATTTTTTTAAATCAAAAGGTCATGAAGTCGTAGCTTCTGCACCACTCGTGCCAAACGATGCAACACTACTTTTCACAAATGCTGGCATGGTGCCATTTAAGAGCATTTTCACAGGCGAAGTGCCGCGCCCAACACCACCTATTCGCACTAGCTGTCAGACCTGCATAAGAGCTGGCGGAAAGCACAACGACCTAGATAATGTAGGCTATACAGCACGCCACCACACATTTTTTGAAATGCTAGGAAATTTTAGCTTTGGCGAATACTTCAAAAAAGAGGCGATCACTTACGCTTGGGAATTTGTTACAGAAGTACTAAAACTACCAAAAGATAAGCTTTATGTAACCGTTCATGAAAGCGATGATGAAGCATTTGAAATTTGGAGCTCACACATCGCAAAAGAGAGAATTTACCGCTTTGGCGATCATGATAACTTCTGGCAAATGGGAGATACTGGACCATGTGGCCCTTGTAGTGAAATTTTTTACGATCAAGGTGCTGAGCACTTTAACACACCTGAAGACTACATGGGTGGCGACGGCGATAGATTTTTAGAGATTTGGAATCTTGTTTTTATGCAGTATGAAAGAAGCGCTGATGGCAAACTAAGCCCACTACCAAAGCCAAGCATCGATACTGGCATGGGACTTGAGCGCGTTACTGCTATCTTGCAGGGTAAATTTAGCAACTACGACAGCACACTTTTTATGCCGCTAATTAACGAAGTAGCAAAGCTTTGTGGCAAGCCATACGTCTATGAAAGTGGCGCTAGCTACCGCGTCATAAGCGATCACATCCGCTCAGTCACATTTTTGCTAGCTCAAGGTACGACATTTGATAAAGAAGGCCGTGGCTACGTGCTTCGCCGCATCTTACGCCGTGCGATCCGTCACGGATACTTGCTAGGCATAAAAGAGCCATTTATGTATAAGCTTGTCGATAAAGTTTGCGAGCTTATGGGCGAGCACTACACCTATTTAAATGAGAAAAAAGCGGCTGTAAAAGAGCAGATAAAGCTTGAAGAAGAGAGATTTTTGGCGACAATCGCTAGTGGCTTGGAGCTATTTGAGAGCGAGCTTAAAAATACAAAAGAAATTTTTAGTGGAGAGGCTGCATTTAAGCTTTATGACACATTTGGCTTTCCGCTTGATCTAACAGCTGATATGCTTAGAGAAAAGGGTCTAAAGGTCAATGAAGCTAGGTTTGATGAGCTTATGAGCGAGCAAAAAGCACGTGCAAAAGCTGCTTGGAAAGGCAGTGGCGATAAGAGTGCGAAGGGCGATTTTAAAGAGCTACTTGAAAAATTTGGCGAGAATAAATTTATAGGTTACGAAGAACTTAAGAGTAAAAGTAAAATTTTAGCCCTGCTTGATGAAGAATTTAAAAATGTAGATAGTTTAGATGCTGGCAAAGAGGGCTGGGTGATGCTTGATGTCACTCCATTTTACGCTCAAAGTGGCGGTCAGTGCGGCGATAGCGGTAAGATAATTGGTAAAGCAAATGTGCTTGATACGCAAAAATTTCATGGACTAAATTTATCTTTAGTAAAAACTAATGCAACGCTAAAAGTTAGCGATGAAGTAGAGCTTGAAGTTGGCAGCGATAGAGCCCAGATCGCACGTCATCACAGTGCTACACACTTACTTCACGCAGCCCTTAGAAACGTGCTTGGCACGCATATCGCTCAAGCTGGCTCAAGTGTAGAAGCAGATAGGCTAAGGTTCGACTTCTCTCATCCAAAAGCACTTACTAGCGAAGAAATTTCAAAGGTCGAAAATTTGGTAAATGAGTGGATACTAAATGGTGCTAACTCAAAAACAGAACTTATGAAACTTGAAGATGCTAAAAATAGTGGAGCTATCGCACTATTTAATGAAAAATACGCTGATAATGTAAGAGTCGTTAGCTTTGGCGACGTCAGCAAAGAGCTTTGCGGCGGCACACATGTAAAAAATATAGATGAGATCGGATTGTTTTTCATCACAAAAGAGAGTGGCGTAAGTGCTGGCGTTAGGCGTATCGAGGCTGTTTGCTCAAGAGCTGCGCTAAATTTAGCAAAATCATTTAGAGCTGAGATTGATGAGCTAAAAGATGAGCTAAAGAGTGCCGAGCCAATAAATGCTGTTAAAAAGCTAAAAGGCGAGCTAAAAACGCTAAAAGATAAGCTAAAAAATGCTAAAAATTCTCACGCCCTAGCCTTTTTAAACGTAAATGAGACCAAGCTTTGCGTAGCTAGTATCGATGATAGCGATATAAAAACCTTGATAGACGAGTTTAAAAATGAGCATGAAAGTGCTGCTATTTTGCTAATCCAAGCCGATGAGAGTGGCAAAATTTCTCTTGCAGCTGGAGTCAAAAATGCTCCTTTAAAAGCTGGTGCTTGGGTAAAATTTGCAGCGCAAATCCTAGGTGGCAATGGCGGTGGCAAAGATGACTTTGCAACAGCCGGTGGCAAAGATGCATCAATGATAGAAGATGCGATAAAAGATTCACTTGAGTACGCAAGGCAATCCTTAGAAAAATGAGTCATTACGATATAGCTTTTATAAAATTTGACCAAGTAGTACTATTTTTGCATGTATGTTTTGTAGCTCTTTTTGTGGGGCTACAAGCCGGTCTTGTGCTTGTTGGAAGTTACTTTATAAAAAATAAATTTGAAGACAAGGAACGCTATCACATCTTACTTCACATTATAAGACGCTTTGGCATTGCGATTTTCATACTAATCCTTTGCGTGATAGCGACAAGTGTGGTTATAATTTTTGGATTTTATGATGCAAATTTGACAAATCCTATGGCAAGTGCAATGGTAGCAACAAAATGCGCAATAGAACTATTTTTACTATTAAATTTAAGCTATATATTTTATAGATACAAAAAGGCCTTAAAAGCACTAAGATCGCATGAAATGATCGAGCTAAATGAGAGTTTGATCGTTATAATTTATTACTTCACACCGCTAAATTTATTAGCTTCTCTAGCAGCCATTTATCTTGGCATAAGCTATAAGGTATTTTTATGATAATACTCGCTTCAAGCTCGCCAACAAGGGCAAATTTATTAAAAGATGCTGGCATAAATTTCACTCAAATTTCTTTCCAGTTTGACGAGAGCAAGATAGAAAAGAACGTAAAGCCTGAAATTTATGTCCAAAACGTCGTAAAAGCTAAAAAAGAGCAATTTTTAAAAGAAAACATGGGTCTTAAAAATTTGCTCTTTGCAGATAGCTGTGTGGCGTGTGGAGATAAAATTTTAGGTAAAGCAAAGGACGAAAAAGAAGCGATTGCCATGCTAAATTTACAAAGTGGCAACGAATGCAGTGTCTATACAGCGATGATATTTTTAGGCGAATTTGAGCTTATAAACGTAAGTAAGACTACGTATAAATTTAAAAAATTTGACGAGCATGACCTTAATGAATACATAAAAAATAATGAGTGGCAAGGCAAGGCTGGAGCCATGACGATAGAAAATTTTAATAAAAAATATATCATCTCCCAACACGGCGAAACCAGCACCGCTATGGGGCTAAATTTAAAAATATTAAAGGCATTTTTATGAAATATATCCTGGCATTTATCTTTATAGTTGCCATTTCGCTTGGCGGAGCATTTTTATATTTTTATTCGCAAGTTAGATTTGATGCTTACGCTATTATTGATTATAAACCAAAGCTTACAACGCAAATTTTTGATAGAAACAACGAACTCATCGCAAATATCTTTGAAGAAAATAGAATTTACGTAAAATATAACGACATCCCGCCACGTGTCATCGAAGCACTAGTAGCTATCGAAGATACGAGCTACTTTGAGCATGGTGGCATAAACGTAGAAGCTATGGCAAGGGCTGCCATAAAAGATATCAAGGCCAGAAAACTAGTCGAGGGAGCTTCAACACTAACACAACAGCTCATTAAAAATTTGGCTCTAAGCCGTGAGAAGAAATTTACAAGAAAGATAAAAGAGATCGTGCTTGCTATGAAGCTTGAAAGCGAGCTTAGCAAAGAAGATATCATCGAAAGATACCTAAATCATGTATATTTTGGACACGGCTACTACGGCATCAAAACGGCTGCGGAGGGATACTTTAGAAAAGAGCTAAATGAGCTAAGCATAAAAGAGATAGCGATGCTAGTTGGCATGCCAAAAGCGCCAAGCACCTATGATCCTACAAAGCACCTTGACCTCTCACTTAGCCGTGCAAACAGGGTCCTTGAGAGGATGTATAGCATCGGCTGGATAAACGAAGACGAGTACCGCAAGGGCGTGCTTGAAGAGCCAGCAGTCTTTGACGATACGCTCACAAGAAATAAAGCCCCTTACGTGGTCGATGAGATCATAAAAGAGGCTTCAAAGAAATTTGACGATATAAAAACTGGCGGTTACAAGATACAAAGCACAGTTGATCTAAACGTGCAAAAGATCGCTCAGGACGCTCTAGTCTATGGCTACAATGAAATTTTAAAAAGAGATAAAAAGGCAAATCCAGAGATGCTAAATGGTGCTATAGTAGTCACTCATCCACAAAGTGGTCAAATTTTGGCACTAATTGGCGGTATCGACTATGCGAAAAGTAGCTATAACCGCGCCACTCAAAGCAAGCGCCAGCCAGGATCTAGCTTTAAGCCATTTATCTATCAAATAGCACTTGACAGTGGCTACTCAGTCGTTTCTCAAGTGGCTGATATCGCCAGGACATTTGACATGGGTAATGGCAAAGAATGGACGCCAAAAAACTATAGCGGCGGCTTTCAGGGCTACATCACGATAAAATCAGCCTTAACCCAGTCTCGCAACCTCGCAACCATAAATTTACTAAACGATCTTGGTCTTAGCTCAGTTCGCAAACAGCTTACGGATATGGGCTTTAACGATATCCCTGAAAATTTATCAATCGCACTTGGAAGCTTTGGAATTTCACCACTTGACTTTGCAAAATTTTACTCGATGTTTCCAAACGATGGCGAAGTGGTCGAGCCAACACTTATTAAGCATATAGAAAATAGTTTTGGTGCGTCGATGGATTATGAACCACAAAGAAAGCAGGTGCTAAAACCAGAACAAGCATTTTTGATGACGACACTTCTTCAGAATGTCGTAAATAACGGCACTGGACGCAACGCAAAGGTAAATGGCATCCAGATCGCTGGCAAAACTGGCACATCAAACAACAGCATCGATGCTTGGTTTTGTGGCTATTCGCCTGATATCGAGGCCATCATCTGGTACGGAAATGATGACAACAGCCCTATGAAAAAGATTGAAGGCGGTGGTAGAACAGCCGCACCTGTGTTTAAGAAATTTATGGAAGGCTACATTAAGCTTTATCCTACTTTAAGACGTGCATTTGAGCAGCCAGACGGTGTTTATAAAGGCTATTATGGTGGCAGTGACGAATACTACACAAACGACTCACCGCTACCTCAAAATATACCGGCAAATGACATCATACAAGATCAAGAAAATGATGGATTATTATTTTAGGAAGATAAGATGAGGATTAAAATTTTACTTTGTTTGGTAGTTGCAAGCATTGCATATGGCGCCAACCTAAATACAGCCAGCAAAAATGAGTTGATGGAGCTTGGGCTAAGCAAAGGCCAAGCGTTAAACATTATAAAATACAGAAAAGCCCATAAATTTAAAAGCATCGATGAGCTTGAAAAAGTCCAAGGTATTGGCTTTAACGATATGCAAAAAGTTAAGGCAAAACTTAACATAAAAGAGAACGCAAAAGTCAAAAAATCTGAAGCAAAAAACTCCAAAGGCAAGAAAAAATAATCTTATTTTTTTATTTGAAATTTCTAGCCATTTACATTTGAGTCCTATTATTATGGCTTTTTATAAAATAATCCACTCTTTTTCTTATATTTGCCATCGTCTTTATCTTAGTTTTTGCTAGCATTTAATGAGCTTAAATTAAGAGCAAAAATTATCTCATTTTCTATAGTTGCGATAGCTACCATATTTTTATTAACGTCTAAAATTTTTATACCATTTTTTAGAGAGCATTCGAATTTAAGGACCGCATTGCTCCCATACTATCCCATCTACTCGGCTACAAAACTAGTAAAATCGATCACACAAAAATCACTACCTTTTACCTATGTAGCAGATGATGCGGTACTAGCTGATGATAAAAAGAAAATTTTAGCTTTGATAGTTGGCGAGACGCAAAGAAGTAAAAACTACTCACTAAATGGCTATGCTAAAAACAATACAAACAAATTTACCAAGCAAAATGATGTGGTAAGTTTTACAAATTTCTACTCATGTGGAACAGCCACAGAGACTAGTGTGCCTTGCCTATTTTCAGACTTAAAGCGAGAAAATTTTAGCAACCGCGAAGCAAAAGCTCGTGAAAATTTAGTTGATATCATCAATAAACTTGGCATAAAAACATACTTTTTTGGCAACAATAGCGGCGGTTGCAAGGGTGTTTGTGACAATCTTGATCAAAACCATACTTCAGATCATAGAGCAGAAAGCTTTGACGAAGTGATATTTAATGAAACAAAAAAGGTCATCGAAGATGCAAATTCCACCACCTTTATCGTGCTACATCTTCAAGGCTCGCACGGCCCTATCTACTACAAAGACTACCCAAGCAAATTTAAAGAATTTACCCCAACTTGCGATACTGCCGAGCTAAATAAATGCACGCCAGATGAGATAGCAAATACCTACGACAACACCATTTTATATGAGGACTATCTACAAAGTGAGCTGATAAACGCTCTTGAAGCAAGAAAAGACGAATTTGAAGTCACCATGTTCTTTTTCTCAGATCACGGAGAGAACTTAGGCGAAAATGACATATATTTACATGATCTACCTTACTCCATCGCCCCAGATGAGCAAAAAACACATCCCAGCCATCGTCTTTCAAGCGATAGAGAACTTTTAAAAAGGCTAAAAACTAGAAAAGATGAGAGCCTTTCACATGATTTTATATTTAGCTCAGTTCTTGGATATTTTGGTGTTAAGACTAAGGCCTATGAGCCAGAATTTGATATCTTTAGGAAGTAAATTTAAAGCCAGCCTAGGCAAAGCCTGAAGCTGGCGTAAATTTAAAAGCTGATCTCTTTTATATCAGCTACTTTTAGTATCTCACTATAAATTTGACCGATGACCGCGATGCGGTTGTTTCGCACTTTCTCGTTTTCAACATTTATCATAACTTTGTCAAAAAACTCATCGATCTGCGGTTTTAGAGCAAATAGCGCTTTTAGCCTTGGCTCATACGCCAGGCTCTTATCGACCGCTTTAAACGCATCATTTAGGACTTTTTCAGCATCTATCTCAAAGAGGTTCTCATCGACCTTGCTAAATTTATCATCTTTTATAATGTTTGCAAGGCGTTTAAATGTCGAGAAATTCTCTCTAAAGCTTGGCTTGCTAGAAATTTTAGCAAGTACCTCTATCATCTTTGTTAGCTCCAAGATATCCTTTTCGCCGCTTTTTATGCACGCTTTTACGATAGAAGCATTTGCATCAAAAAAGGTGTAGAGCCTATCAAGGATGAAATTTATAAGCACTTCAACGTCAAATTTCTTATAATCTTTTGCGATATCTTCTAAAATTTCTTTTACGTTAAATTTCAAATTATGCGCCAAAACGATCTTTATCACGCCATTTGCCGCACGCCTTAGAGCGTATGGGTCTTTGGTGCCACTTGGGATTTTGCCGATACTAAAGAGTCCCATTAGTGTATCAAGCTTATTTGAAAGCGCTACAACCGAGCTAAATACCTTGCTTGGGCACTGTGCCTCCTCGCCATCTGGCAGATATTGCTCTTTTATGGCTAAAACGACGTCTTCATCCTCGTTTTTTGCCTTTGCGTAGTAAGCGCCCATGATACCTTGAAGCTCGGTAAACTCATAAACCATCTGCGTTGTAAGATCAGCCTTGCTTAACATCACAGCTCGCTCAAGCTTAGCTTCGTACTCGCCAGCTTCTTTTTTGAGTAGCTCGTCATAGTTGCTAGCAAGCTTTTTAGCCACTTGTAGCTCTCTAAGCTCTTTTTCGTAGATACTTCCAAGCTCTTTTAGATAAGTTATATTTTTTAGTTTTTCTGGGCCAAATTCGTGCGCTAGGTCACTTTGCCAAAAGAACATCGCATCACTTAGTCTTGCTCTTAGCACCTTTTCGTTGCCCTTGATGATGAGCGAATAGTCCTGCGTTATGGCGTTGCTAACGACAACGAAGCCGTTTGCTAGCTTGCCATTTTTAAAGACTGGGAAGTAGCGCTGATTTTCTTTCATGGAAGTGATGATGACCTCGCTTGGCACCTCCAAAAATTCCTCTTCAAACGAGCCAAGAAGTGCTGTCGGATACTCGGTGATCGCCACGACTTCAGCTAACAAGTCTTTATCGATTTCGATCTTTAGCCCACTTTTTTGGCTAATTTTTTCAAACTCATCAAGGATTGTTTTTTCTCTCTCATCTGCCTCAAGCACGATGCCACGGCTCTTTGAGCCTTCAAAATACTCTTTTATGTTTGAAATTTTTATCTTGTCATAGCTGATACTTCTGTGTGGATAGGTTGAATCACCACTCTCAACGCCAAATTTATTAAAATTTATAACCTCATCGCCAAGTAAACACAAAAACGATCTTATCGGGCGGATAAATTCAAACTCTCCGTTGCCCCAGCGCATAGACTTGCCAAAGTTAAGACTCTTTAAAAACTCCTCAACCATCTCGCCCATTATCCTAGCAACCGGCTCACCTTTTACCTCTTTTTCGTAGTAAAGCACCTCTTTGCCGTCTATCTCTTTAAATTTAAGCTCGCTCTCGCTTATACCGCATTTATTTGCAAAGCTAAGCGCAGCCTTTGTGAAAGCTCCGTCTTTTAGTGCCACTTGCTTTGGTGCACCGATAAAGCTAGCTACGCTGTCAGGCTGAGATTGTGGAAATTTCTCATGGAAAAAGACCAAGCGACGCGGCGTATAATAAAATTTAAAAGGACTTACAAGATTATATTTTTCAAGAACAGCCTGCCATTTAGCATTGATATTTGGTAGCTCCCTTAAAAACGGTATCGCTGGAAGCTCCTCAACTCCAATTTCTAATAATAACTCTTTCATATTTCACTCTTTTTATTAAAATTTTCTCTTTTTTCTCTTACCATTTTTCTTGCCCTCTCCTTCTCCTGTGACTGCAAAATGACGCCTCTTATCATAAAAATAAGAAATAAAACAAACGCCGTAATCATAAAAATATCTAAAATTTGCACTCTCTACTCCACAACGATTTGGTTTTCTCTCTTGTAAATTTTAACTCTCGCGTTTTCAAAATTATACTCGCCATCTTTTAGCTTTTTCTTGCTATAAACCCTGATCTTACCGTATGGTGTATGCAGGTAACCTCTCTCAAGCCTGCCCGAAATTTTAGCAAAGACATCGCCGCTTCTAGCTTCGCTTAATTGCGATGCATCTAGTAAATTTTCGCTAATATCTTTTGTGCCATGCTCATTTATGATCTCATAAGAGCTGACTTCAAGCGCATCTTTATAAATTTTCATTCGCCTTACTAAAACATCTAGCTCTTCGCCTACGATAACACTATTTTTAGGATCATAAACATAAATTCCACGGTGATTTTTCGAGATAATAAAGCCATGCTTATCTTTTAAGATAACAACCGCTTTTTCAATCACTGCTGGTACTGCCTCTGGATGATCAAAAAGCGTATCTACATCAGCCGTCTTATAGTCTTGTTCGCTTATTTTTTTATTGGCTTTGTTTTCATCTTTTTTAAAAATTTTACTCACAAAGCCCTTTTTTATTGGACTTGGATCAGTTGAAATTTTAAACTTTAATGCAAAGTGATCCGAGTAAAGGTCGCTCTTTGCAAAGCCTTTTTCATCGATTGCAAAGCTTGGTTTAAAGACTTCAAAACTGCCACTAACATAGCTTAGATCACCATTTTCCATAAAACTAGGTGAAAGTAAAACATGATCGATCGCTCTTTTTTTGCCATGCACTGCGTGAGAATATCTATCTTTTGGCTCAAGCTCTTTATAAAGATCATAAAAATTTCTCGTTGCAATGATGTCATTTAAGATGGACTTTTGTCCAAAGGGCGAGTTAAAATCACCCAAAATAATTGCGTTTTTCTCTTTGCCTAGAGCCGTTCTTAACGTTTTTTCAGCCTTTTTTTGCATATTTATACCATTTTTATAAGTTGGAAAGTGATTTACAAATATGCTAAATTTCTTACCTTCCGTCTCAAAAACAACCTTTAAAATATTTCTTGTCTTTACGTTTGGAACTTTAAAAATTTCACTGCCACTTGGCTGCAATTTTGAAATAAGCCCAAGCCCAACAGGCGAGTTTTTCTCCTTTGTAAAACTAACAAATTTATACTCGCTATCACTTACTAGAGCTTTTAAAACCTGCTCATTTTCGATCTCTTGAAGTGCGATAATGTCAGTATTTAGTGCATTTATGACTTGTCTTGTTCTTTGTAGTTTTGAATCAGCCGCCTCGCAGTCCCACTTTGATACGCCTACTTTAAAATCAAGATACTCGCTACCATCATCTTTGCAATCAAATAAATTTTGCACATTATAAGTTGCGATGCTAATTTCACTCGCAAATGCCACTAAAATGGTAAAAATTAAAGCAAAAACTACTCTCAAATCTCACTCCTAAAGTCAAATTCAGTGATATTTTGCCTGATCGCCTCATACGCGATGATACCAGCACTCATAGCTAGATTTAGACTTCTGCCCTCTTTTCCCATAGGTATGGTTATGGCATTTTTAAAATTTATATCCATAAATTCTCTTGGCAGCCCAGTACTCTCGCCACCAAAAAATATAAAATCTCCTGGCTTAAACTCGGCCTCGTAGTAAAGCCTATTTGTCTTTGTGGTAGCGAAGAAAAATCTATCCTTGTGGCTTAAGTTTGCTTCTAAAAATTCTTCCAAACTATCCCAAATTTTTGGATTTAAAATTTTCCAGTAGTCAAGCCCTGCTCGTCTAACAGCCTTTTCACTCAGATCAAACACGGTGGGTTTAACGATATGTAGCTTTAAATTTGCATTAACACACATTCTACCGATAGCTCCAGTATTTTGCGGTATCTGAGGATGAACTAAGACTATGTTAAACATAAGCTTTCTTTGCCTTAAAAGTGTTATAAACTAGCCTATTTTAGCCAAAATGGGCTTTTAAGAGTTTTAAAATTTAAGGATTTAAAATTTTTGCTCATTAAGATATTTTGAGATCGCAAGCTCTTTTTTACGTTTTATCTCTTTTGCGATCTCTTCGTTTTTAAAACCAGCTGATAAAATTTCTGCCACATCAACTTTCGCATCAAATTTTGCCTCATAAATTCCAAGCTTCACAGCACGCTCTATCCGCTCTTTATTATAAGCTCCAAGCCATGATTTTATAGGCATATTTAGGGCAATTTGCATTAGCTCTTTATCGCTTGGCATGTCCTTAAAATAAGGCTGCTTTAAGATAGAAAAGTAGCTTTTTGGCAGACGCATTTTCTCTAAAATTTCCTTTGCGTCAAGCTCAAATTTGCCAAACAAAAGATACAAAAATAATCTCTCATCATCCACAAATTCTCTAGCACTCTTAAGATCGCTTAAAAACCCATCATCTTTATAAATTTGCATACTAAAAATTTCTTTAAAAAGTCCAAGCTCAAAAAGATAGCAAGCTCCCTTTTCTAGATACTTTGCACGAAAAAATTTAATAAGCTCAGTATTTATCCTATCTCTACTTAGATGCTCTAAACTAAGGCTTTTCATAAGAGCTAGCGTCTCATCAGCTATGCTAAAATCAAGCCTAGAGCTAAATTGCACACCACGAAGCACCCTCAGTGGATCTTCTTTAAATTTTTCACTATCAATGTGCCTTAATGTCTTGTTTGCTAGATCTTGCTTTCCGCCGTAAAAGTCTAAAATTTCTCCATTAAAGATATTCATCATCATGGCATTTATCGTGAAATCTCGCCTAAGGCTCGCCATTTTGGGATCATTAATATAGCTTACTGCAAAGTCTTTGTGTGAATTTCCAGTTTTGCTCTCGCTTCTTGGAAGCCCAATGTCGTAGTTTTTGTATTTGTAAATGAAGTAGCTTTTACCAACACCGCTAGCGCCTATGCTAGCCATTAGCTCATTAAATTTAGCGGGCTTTATGTCATAAACTTCGATGTCATAATCGTAAATTTCTCGTCCCAAGAACGCATCTCTCACGCAGCCACCCACAAGATAAACACGTGAAGTAAATGGGGCAAATAGCGATCTAAAAAAGTCTAGCTCACTATTTTTATAAATTTCATTTTTGATTTTTATCTCATTTTTTGAGCCGTCCAATGGCTTATTTTGAGAGATTTTGGAGTCTATTTTCGATATTTGCAAGGGTAAATTCTAAAAATTTTGTCGTTAGCTCAAGCCTTGAAGCAAGATTTTGTTCACTAGTTTGTTTAAGCCCTTCAAAAAGCACTTCTATGCGTTCAGCAAGATTTGCCAAGAAAATTTTCTCTTCGCTCACCTCTCTATTTTTTATTGGACTTACTGGCTCCTCTTTTACCTCAAATGCTTGCTCATTTTGTAAATTTGTCTCAACTTTTAGCTCGTTATTTAGTGCATTTTCATTAGACTCTATAGCCAAAAGCTCTTTTTTTAAATTCTCTCGCTCAAGCTCTTCTTGCTTTTTACTTTGCAATGCTTCTATTTTCTCAAGCTCAGCGCTAACCTCGCTGATTGCCATTCTAGCGATATCATCAAGTTTCATAATCTTATCAACCACCTTTTAAATTCATTTATCTCTTCATCACTTTTCATCGCTATAAAAAACTCTTTCATTTGCTCGTTTTTTATCGCTCGCTCTTTACGAAGTCCGCTCAGGCGGTTTATCGCGCTAAGAGCGTCTTTATTTGACGGATCTTGCTTTAAGATATTTTTATAAATTTCAAGTGCATCATCTTTTAGCCCCTGAGCTTCGTAGATCAGTGCTTCAGTGATTGTGTTTTTCATTTTTTAATAAATCCTGCGATAACATCGCCTATCTCGCTAGTTGAGCAAACCTCAACTGCGTTAAAAGCAGCGATATCTTTTGTTCTATAGCCTTTTGCAAGCGCCTCTTTCACAGCATTTTCTATCGCATCTGCGGCTTCATTTTCACTAAATGCATATCTTAGCATCATAGCTGCACTTAAAATTGTTGCGATTGGATTTGCTATGCCCTGCCCTGCGATATCTGGTGCTGAGCCGTGTATTGGCTCATAAATTCCCACTTTACCGCCCATGCTAGCGCTTGGCAAAAGTCCTATCGAGCCACAGACCATACTCGCTTCGTCACTTAAGATGTCGCCGAATAAATTTTCAGTAAGTATGACATCAAAATTTGCTGGCGCTCTTACTAACTGCATCGCCGCATTATCCACATACATAAAGCTAAGCTCTACTTCAGGGTAATTTTTAGCCACTTCGCTAGTCACCTCACGCCAAAGCTGACTTGTCTCAAGCACATTTGCCTTATCGACCATGCAGACCTTTTTCTTGCGAAGAATTGCTGTTTCAAAGGCGATCTTTGCGATGCGCTCTATCTCCATTTTAGAATAAACCATCGTATTAAACGCTCTATCTTCGCCTTTTTCACGTGGCTGCCCAAAATAAAGTCCTCCAGTTAGCTCACGAACCACGACAAAATCAACGCCTCTTAAAACCTCTGGCTTTAGCGTGCTAGCATCCACTAGCTCATCAAAAACAATAGCTGGACGTAAATTTGCATAAGCTTCAAGCTCTTTTCTAATCTTTAAAAGCCCGCTCTCTGGCCTTAGATGTCTTGGCAAATTATCCCACTTCTCGCCACCGATCGCTCCAAAAAGCACAGCATCAGAGTTTAGAGCAGAGCTAAGCGTCTCATCTGGCAAAGGCACGCCAAATACATCATAAGCTGCACCGCCCATAAGCTTGTAGTCGTACTCAAATTTTATCCCAAACTCAGCGCTAACGACATCTAAAATTTTTATAGCTTCATCTATGATCTCAGGACCGATGCCATCGCCTTTTATAACACAAATTTTATATTCTCTCATTATTTAATCCAACTTTACTTTTGCGTATTCTATAAGTCCGCCGGCGTTTAGAAGCTCTTGCATAAACGGCGGTATAGGGCTAAATTTATACTCTTTGCCGCTGGTTAAATTTACGATCGCGCCGTTATCTACGTCTATTTTTAGTTCGTCGCCCTCGTTTATCTCGTCCGTTTCTTTGATTTCCAGTATCAAAAGTCCCGTATTAAAGCTATTTCTATAAAAAATTCTCGCATAACTTTTAGCTATCACTGCGCCTATACCGGCGGCTTTAAGCGCAATAGGAGCGTGCTCGCGAGAGCTACCGCAGCCGAAATTTTCGCCCGCTACGATAATATCGCCCTTATCTATCTTGGAGCTAAAATTAGGATCGGCATCCTCCATTATATGTTTTGCTAAGATATTTTCGTCGGAAGTATTTAAGTATCTGGCGGCGATAATTATATCGGTATCGATATTGTCGCCGAATTTCCAAACTTTATTCATCGTTTCGCCTTTTTTAAATTTTCGAGATTTTAGCCAAAAGTAGCTAAATAATTCATCAAACGGCGAATAAAATTTGTGGCCCAAACGGCTAAAGGGCAAGGCAAAGGGCGCTAAACGCCCCTTTTTATTTTTTTAAATTTAAAGAACACCTGCCTAGGAATTTACACGCCGGGCAAAAACCCGTAACGCCGACGATAATCGGGATTAACCCGATTAACGCCCAGTAGCTCTCGTAAAAATACCAAACCGCTACCGTAAAAATTAGCCCCAGTACGACCCTAATAATTCTACTTTTTACGCTTACCATATTTTTACCTTTTCTTAAAAATTTTATAAAGCGGGCAGTAGCCATAATATCCCGTTAAAAGCGGAATTAGCCCGACCGTCCACAACCAGCAGTCGCAAATAAATCCGAAAATAAAAAACCAAATCGCCGCTATAATCAAACGTATAGTTTTATCTAAAACGCTCATTTTATCTCCTTTAAGCCAAAGCTTTTAGCATTCCGTTCATAACCATAGGTTTAAATCCGTAAATTTTAACCAGCCAACTCATATAGCTCTCCCTGGTAGCGCCGAAGCACTCTAACGTCGGAGCCGTTCCCTCCCAGTCGAACTCTACCATTATAGCCTTGCCGTATTTGGTAATAAAAGGGCAAGCCGTATATCCGGTAAATTTCTCGCTAGGTTCTCGTCCTTTTATCGTATCGGCTAAATTTTTAGCTAAGATCGGATACATTTTCCTAACGCTAGCCCCCGTTTTACCGGCCGCAAATCCGCAAATATCGCCGATACCGAATATATTTTTAAATTTTGTACTTTGCAGGCTGTATTTATCGACGGCTAGAAAATTTAGTTTGTTGCCCTCTTTGGTTAGGCCGGCGCGAGCTAAAATTTCGCTTCCTTTTTGCTTAGGCGGCAAGTGAAGCCAGTCGTATTTTACGTCGATTAGCTCAGACGCGATTTTATCTTCGCCGTTTTGTCTATACGCCGTCCAAAACTCGAAAGTAGCGGTATTTGAGCTTTTATCGACGGCTACGATTTGGTGGCGAAGATTAAATTTTATCTTTCTTTTTATCATTATTTGAGTCATCGCCGCGGCATAAGTCGGATCGCCAAAAAGCTTGCCGCCGCCGACGTAAAGATTAACGCTGCCTTTATCGCGGTTGCCGGCCAACCTCAGCCTATCTTCGCTCATGCATATTACTTTTTTATTAGCGCCGCTACATTTCATCGGGGTTTTTTGATCGCAAAATACCGCCGAGCCGCCGTTTTGAGAGAAATTTTTCATCAGCTCGTTGCTCTTTACGGCGCCTTGTAGAGTGTAGACGGAGGATATATTGCCGCTCGTATCGTTAATATCCTCTAAGCTTAGCCCCTTAACGGCTTCAAAGTCGTATTCCACGCCGCTTGCTACGATTAGATAATCATACCCCATCTCGCTCCCGTCATCTAAGACGAGTAGATTGGCTTCGGGCTTTATCTCCGATACGTTTTTGCGTATCCACTCGGCTCCTTGCGGAATATAATCCGCTTTTTCGTAAACGACGTCGCTAGCTTCGTAAATTCCGACGGCGATTAGCGTAAAGCCCGGCTGATAGTAAAATTTCTCGTCTTTATCCACGAGAATTACCTTGGCGTTAGGCATATCTCTTCTAAGTTTAGCCGCCAACGCGATACCGCTAAGTCCCGCGCCCATTATGACGATTTTAGAATTTATATCGTCGTTTTCGCCGCCCGTTGCCGAGCAACCGCTAATACTCGCGGCTAGTCCCGCGGCCCCCATTAGCTTTAAAGCGTCTCTTCTTTGCAGTCCTTTCATAAATTCTCCTTTTAAACGAGTTTATGAAATGCTACCTAAAAAAGGCCGCTCTCTCCGTAACAAAGTTACCTTAAAACGAGAATTTTAAGAAACTAGCCTTATTTCGCCGCGGCTTTGCGTTATTTGTCCGCTTCTCTCAAGCTCTTTTAGCACCCTAGATACCGCCTCTCTAGCGCTTCCTAGATGATTCGCCAGTTCTTCGTGAGTTATTTTTATAAAATTCTCGTTTAGATTTTCGATGTTTTGGGATAAAAAATTCATAATCCGCGCCGAAAGCGGCGAAAACAAAGCCTGTTCCATAACGTTTATCGTTCTGGCAAACCGATCGGCTACGATTTTTAGAGTAAAATTTAAAATGCTCGGATATTTTTCTTTAAGAGGTTTGTAAATTCGCGCCGGAATAACGATGATCTCGCTATCTTGCTCGATTTCGACGCTTACTTTATTTTCTAGCGAATTTATAGAACACGTATCGCACAGCACGCAACTCTCGTCTTTAGTTAGCCTAAATATCGTTATTTCCTTTGCGCTAGACGACACGAACGCCCTTAAAACGCCTTTTAGTATAAGGATAAATCCGAAGCAATCGTTTCCGGAGTAAAATATATCGCCCTTTTTTACGGTTTTTAGATACGCGTTAGCAAAGATCGCATTTAGATCCTCGCTTGCTAGATCGAAATTATTCGTAAATCTCTCGCGCAAAATTTCTTTTAACTCTTCGCTTAGCATTTTGCCCTTTCGTGACTTCGTTACAAAAATTTAACCTTATTATAGGTAATATTGCATAAAAATTTAATACGAAAAGAAAAACAATGCACGACGTTAAGCAAAACGACTCGCAAAGCAAAATAAAATCGCTTCCGATTATGCTTTTTGCCGGTACTATGGGGCTTGGAGGGCTTTGCGCGGCTTATAAGAAATTAAGCGAGATATTTGATTTACCGAGCGAGATATTCTCGGCGCTTAGAGCGCTAGACTGCACGGTATTTTGCCTGCTTTCGGCGTTTTACTTCTTTAAGCTTTTAAAATTTAAAGAAGAGGTAAAGGCCGAATTTTCGCACCCCATAAAGGTAAATTTTTTCGGCGGATTTATCATCTCGCTTTTTCTTTTAGCTCTAGCCTACAAAGACGCGCCGCGATTATACTACTCGCTTTTTTACGCGGCTTTAGGCTTACAAACGATTTTTACGCTTTACGTAATTTCTTTTTGGATCGACGAAAAATTCGATATCGCGACGCTAAATCCGGCATGGTTTATCCCCGTAGTAGGCAACTTGCTAATCCCGATCATAGCCGAAAAATCTCAAGCGATCTGGTATTATTTTAGTTTGGGGTTATTTTTCTGGATTATTTTATTCGCCGTTATATTTTATAGGTTAGTTTTTTGCGATAAGCTAGCCGACAAATTCGTCCCGACGCTAGTCATTACGCTAGCGCCGCCGGCTATGGCGTTTTTGGGATACGTAAAATTAACCGAGCGATTCGACGCTTTTGCGGCGATACTGCTTAATATAAACGTATTTTTCGCGGCGCTTATACTTTTTTCGTATAAAAGATTTATTGAACTCAAATTCGCCCTATCGTGGTGGGCTTTTACCTTTCCGACGGCCGCTAGCTCCATAGCGTTTTTAAAAGCTTACGAAATTATGCAAAGCGATTTTTATTTAGTTTTAGGCGTCGGCGCTTTTGCGGTTCTAGTCGCTTCGATTTTGATAGTCGGATTTTTAACGGTTAAATCCATAATAAACGGCGAAATTTTTTCGGAAAAATAGCCTTAGCTCAAAATTTACTTTAGTAGTATTCGTAGCTGATTTCCAGCTTTTTATATAGGCCGATTTCCGTTATGTCGCCGTTTTCGTAGTATTTGTCCGCGGGCTTAAATTTGACCGAGGTTTTACGCGTCAAATTACCCCGCTCGTCCCTCGTTATGTCTTTAAACTGCAAGATTTGCCAGATTTTTGCCTCGGAGCCGAAGTAATTTACCGACGTATACTCCATCTCGTCGCCGTTTGCGGCGTAGTAATAAACCCATTTTGAGCCCGGAGCTTGCGTGATTTTTTCGTATTCGCCGTTTGGCTTGCGCTCGAAGCTTATCTCTATGCCGTGCCGCGGCTCCATATTATTTTCTATCCGCGTTAAAACGCCATTTTCGTCGTAGACGTAGCTATCGTCCGTCACTGGCGTCCCGCCCGAATACGCCGCCCTAGCGATCATTTTGCCGTCCTTGCCGTAAGTAGTTTTCTCCGTGCGGGGGTAAAATTTATCCTCCACATGCTGTTCTTTGGCCGTTGCGACTAAATTTTCGCCGTCAAATTCGTATTCGTAGAGATAAACGGCGCTATCTTGATATTTTTTGCGCACTAGCCCGTCTTTGCCGTACTCAAACAAAACCGAGCCGTTCGGTACGCCGTTTATGTGTTCGGTTTCTTGCACTATATAGCCGTTTTCGTTAAACTCCGTCCGCTTTACGCGCGTATTTTCTAGCGCGCCAGAGCCGTCTATAGAGTATTCGTACTCCGTAGCCGTCATGCTTTTGACCTCGCCTTTTAGCTCTCTTTTACTCCAATCACTTTGCGGTAAAACGGCCGAGTTTAGATAGCAAACCGCCGATGCCGCCGCTAAAATAGTCTTTAAAATTTTCATTTTTATCCTTTTTCAAATCACGCAAAGCCTAGATTAATTTAGGTTAAATTTCGCCTAATTTAGCCCAAAAAGCGACAATACCAGTAAAATTCTATCTTTTACGAGTTTAAATCCGCGCTTGAAGAGGCGAATTTTCATTTCGGCAGTTTATTAACTTAAGCTTCGTTTGCCTTTTTAAAAATTTCTCTCATCTCTTCTTCGCTAAGCGGCTCAACCAGTATATTTGCGGCGTCTATAAAGCGATATTTTTCTTTTGGCAGATTTGCCATAAAAGCGCCATATTCGCATTCGCCGAGCACGTGCGCGTCCCTATCGTCTACGCCGACTACTAGCGTAAGTATCCAGCGCGAGACCTTGCGCTCTCCTAGAACTTCTTGCGCCTGCCACGACGGAGAAGGGGCGTAAGGCAAGATAGTCGGTAAATTTTCGCTAAGCGTATACGCGCCAAAAATTTCGTTGCCGTCTTTATCTTTGTATAAATTCTCTCTTGCGCTATAAGCGTCAAGATACTGCACCCGCCTCATCATCTCATCAAATCTAGCCGCAGGGCTGGCACTTGCAAAAATTTCACCTATCATAACCGCGTCAAACGCCACGTCGCGCTCCACGCCATAGATATAAAGCGTTTGATTTTTCTCTTTTGCGTCCTTTAGAGCTTCAAGCCCCCACATTATGTCAGCTTCATAATCAAATTTTAAAATTTGCTTTTCATCGTAAATTTCCTCGTTGTCGCGCTCTATTTTCGAGCCGGTTTTGGTTGAAATTTTAGAAAGAAACAAAATCGCCGTCTGCCAGTCGCCAACGCCGCTTGGAGTACAGACTCGAACGATATATTTGCCGTCTTCGTAGCTTAGCTCAAAGCCGCGAGCACTCTTTTGCCATACGCCAGCAATCATCACGTTTTCGTTTAGCGAAAGCTCGCTCGGCTCGTTGTTTTGGCTATTAAAAAAGCAAAATCCCTCTATAAACTCTGAAATTTCACACTCGCTTAGCGCCTTTTCATATCCGCCAAAAAGCTTCTTTTTGTTTTTTACCTTGAATGTTACGCTCATAAATTCTCTTTTGCCTACTCTAAAACGTCATCACTTGATCGCACTGCCTAACCCACTCGGACAAGATATCCATGCTGCCTTTCACCTCAGCCTCGAAATAAGGCTCTCCTGCATGCAAACCGCACCTCGTTTGGCAGCTACCGCAAACCTTTAGCATAGCGCCGCTAGCGTAAAGCTCTTTTAACATCGCTACTAGATCTACGTCGTAGTTTTCCGGCTTTTTGGTGCTATTTCGCGCAAGATCGACCGCGTCGTTCATTAGAAAAATTCTAACCTCTTCGCCTTTTTCTTTTAGCGTTTTAGCTAGCCTTAATGCGTTGTAAGCATTGTCGGTACCGTTGTATGGTTGATTTGTAAGTATAAATAGAAATTTTTTCATCTTTTTCTCCTTTTGCCAAAAATGTAGCGCAAACCGAGCAAATTTTAGTCAAGATATATAAAAAGAGGCTAAATTTATCTAAAAAGTAAAAGTACGCCGATCGTGCAAACGATAATGGCGGTGCAAATTTCAAGTAGCCTTAGGTGCGTTTGTAAAAATTTCTTCAGCATAGCTCCGCCAAGTGCGTAGATATTTAGCGAGCAAAACTCGATGAAAACGAGCGTTACCGTAATCAAGCACATACGAGTTAGGCTAAAGGGATCGTCTTTATCCAAAAATGTAGGCAGTAAAGCCGAGAAAAATATCCATGCCTTTGGATTTGTGACGCAAACGATGAGACCGTTTATAAACATCTGCTTTTTGCTTGGTAAATTTGAGACGTTTGTTACGCTAAGCTCGCCCTTGCCAAAAAGAAGCATCGCGCCAAGATAGAGCATATAAAGCCCTGCGATGATGTTTAGCGCCTTAAATGCGTACTCAAAATGATGAAGCACCGCGCCCACGCCAAGCATACAGCAAAATGCCACGAAAGCAAGCGAAAGAAGCTGTCCGGTCATCATAATAAGCGAGTACTTATAACCAAAGCTCATACCGATACTCATCGCATAGGTCATGTTAATACCGGGCATTAGCGAGATAGGAGCAAGCGTGACGAAAAAGAGTAAGAAGTCCATAAAAAGCCTTGAAATTTAGCTAACAAATATAAAATTTTAAGCTATAGATCAGATCCAGCGATCAAATTTATAGCTTAAATTTAAAAGGCGGACCAAGCCGCCTCTTTTTAGTGAGTTAAGAAATACTCTTGAATTCTGGCTTTGTCGCTTGTTTTTGTAAGCGCAAGCATCAAAAGCACTCTGGCTTTTTGCGCATTTAGATTATCGCTTGTTAAAAAGCCGTATTTGCCGTCGTCCACCTCGCCGTTCATAGTTGTTTCGCCGCTTCCTACACGTGAGTCACGAACTACCACTATGCCAGCTTTTGAAGCCTCACCAAGTGCATCAAGCACGCTAAAATAAGGGTTGCCATTGCCAAGGCCAGCGCTAACTATGCCTTTTGCGCCGTTTTTAACAGCTATGTTTACAAAGTCAGGGTTATCATTTGCATGAGAGTAGATGATATCGACTCTTGGAAGTTCTTTTACGCCCTCTAGGTCAAATGCTGATTTTGCTGTGTGTTTTCTGATCGGATTCATATAGTATTTTACGTTACCATAAAAGACTGTGCCGATTTTGCCACTGTTTGGTGATTTAAATGTATCAACGCCTGTTGTGTTGGTTTTGGTTACCTCTCTAGCAGCGTGAATTTCGTCATTCATAGTGACCACAACACCCTTGCCTACGCTATCTTTACTAATAGCTACGTTTACAGCGTTAAATAAATTTAGTGGACCGTCTGCGCTTAGTGAGCCGCTATTTCTCATCGCACCTACAAGCACGACTGGCTTGTCGCTTTTAACGACTAAATTTAGAAAGTAAGCTGTCTCTTCCATAGTGTCTGTGCCGTGAGTAACGACGATACCATCGGCTTTGCCGCTATTTAGAAGTTCGTTGATTCTATTTGCAAGCTTAAGCCAAACTTCGTTGTTCATATCTTGTGAGCCGATATTTGAAATTTGCTCGCCTTTTATGGTAGCGATCTTGTTGATATCTGGCACAGCTGCAATTAGTTTATCGACCGTAACAGTTCCTGACGTATAGCTCGAATCAAGCGAACCTGAACCGCTTCCTGCTATCGTTCCACCAGTAGCTAGTATGTAGATGGTTGGCTTTGCAACCGCTAAAGTAGCACCTAAAATCATGAGTAACACCGCCTTAAAGATTAAACGCATTTTAGCTCCTTTGCATTAAAATTTGCAAAGTCATTATAATGCCATTTATTTAAAAAAATTATTAACTTCTAAATTTTATATTTATTTAAAAAATTCTTATCAAAAACATATAAATTCCGGTTGAAATAACTATGCTAAGAAGGGTATTTTTAAATTTTAAATGCATCAAAATAGCTGTAAAAACTGCTACTATCTCGCTTAAGCCGTACGGAAACTCGCTAAATTTCGTATCTTTTAAGCCGTAGCAGACCAAAACGACCATTATCATCATACCCATATGCTTCTCAATGGCATCTAAATAAGGGTTTGGCTTATAGTTTCTTAATGCATAAAATGGCGTTGCCCTCGTTATAAAAGTAGCTATGGCGCTTAAAAGCACCGCCACAAAAAGCACCATCTCGCTTGAGCTTACACTTATCAAATTTTATCCTTAAACAAAAGCAAA
Source organism: Campylobacter concisus (assembly GCF_003048555.1). Taxonomy (GTDB): domain Bacteria; phylum Campylobacterota; class Campylobacteria; order Campylobacterales; family Campylobacteraceae; genus Campylobacter_A; species Campylobacter_A concisus_AO. The sequence continues at coordinate 22,791 of NZ_PIRR01000008.1, forward strand.
AATACAAAACAAAGCGTCATCGAGCCAACAAGCACAAATTTAGCCGGAAATAGGCTCACTCCAAGCACGCCAAAAAAGACCGCCGCAAAGAGCACGCGGTAGTTTTTATCATTTTTAAACATCTCGATGACGACCACTATAAAAAGCGCTGTTAAGCTAAACTCAAGCCCCTTCGTATCGGCCTTGATAAAGTCACCAAGTATCGCTCCAAGCAGCGTTCCAGCCGCCCAGTATGACCAAGAAAGCACATTTAGCCAGGTAAAGACAAAACTTCGATCACTTGCATCTTTTAGCCCCAAATTTTTAAATATCGCAAAGGTCTCATCTGTTAGCAAAGCGATGTTTAAGAGCTTAAATTTGATCCCGCTATACTCTTTTAAAAGTGAAATTCCATAAAAAGTGTGACGCAAATTTACAAGATAGCTCACGATAAAGACCTCAACGTAGCTCGTGCCCACGCTAAAAAGTGAGAGCATCATAAACTGCGCTGCTCCGCCGTATCCAAGCATGCTAAGCGCCATGGCGATAAATGCGCTCACTCCCATGCTCTTTGCCAGCACGCCAAAGGCGACGCCAAGCGGAAAATATCCCATAAAGATAGGAATGGATAGTTTAAAAACGTAGTTAAATGTCAAATTTTTGCCTTGATAAAAGCCGAAATGTTAGCAAAATTTGAAAAATTTAGAGTAAAAATAGAGTTAAATTTTATAAAATGATAGAAATTTTTGGAGTTAAAAGATGAAAAAGGTAATTTTAATTTTATTTTATATTCTTTTTTCTTGGGGTAAAAATTTTGATGCCACTAAGCTTGAAAGTGAGTGCGCTTTAAATAACGTAGAAAGCTGCACCGATCTTATATATATCTACCTTGACAAAAATGAGCGCGATAAAATGGCAGCTATGGCAAACAAGGCCTGTGAGCTAGGCAATCCACATAGCTGTCTATTTTTAGGAAATACATATCTACAAAGAGACACCCTAGCACAAGAAAAAGAAGAAGGGCTTAAGCTTTATAATAAGGCTTGCGAACTAAAAAATGCATTTGCTTGCTACACCCTTGCACTCATCTACGAAGCTGGAGATGCTGGTATACTGCAAGATAAAAATAGAGCAAAAAACTACTACAAAAGAGCCTGCGAGCTTGATTTGGAAGAAGCATGCAGTACGCTTAAAAATTTTTAATTAAGCAAAAGATGCTTTTACTCTTGCTTTGAAAAGCAGAAATTTTAGACAAGATGTGCCAAATTTTAATTTAGCCCAAATTAATGAGTCTATTTTATCGAGTCCTTACCTTTTGTCGTTTTATTTAAAAAGCAAAATACCTCAAGCGTAAAAGAAAGCAGTATAAGCCCAACGATAGCTAGAGTCGCGTTCATACTACCTACCTTTTAAGCCCATTTACTATTTCAAGCATCGAATCGCTCGTAGTTATCGCCTTTGAGTTTGCCTCGTATGCGCGCTGACCAGTGATAAGATCGGTCATCTCTTCAACTAGCTGAACGTTACTCATCTCGACAAATCCTTGTCTGATCGTACCAAGTCCGTCAAGTCCTGCCACACCTACCACAACATTACCGCTAGCGCTTGTTTCTAGGTAGTTGTTGTCGCCCATTGAGTGAAGGCCAGCTGGGTTTATGAAATTTGCTAGCTCGATCTGACCTATCTGAGCCATCTCTCTCTCGCCTGCTTGAAGCACTGACACGGTGCCATCTGTGCCGATAGAAATTTGCGTCGCATTCGCAGGCACGGTAATCTGAGGGATTAGCTGATAGCCATCGCTATTTACGATCGTACCGTTTGCATCAAGCTTAAATGCGCCATTTCTAGTATAGGCTGTCGTGCCGTCAGGAAGTTGAATCTGAAAAAATCCATTGCCAGCTATTACCATATCTAGGTTGTTGCTAGTCTCTTTAAAATAACCCTGAGAGAAAATTTTATTTACCGCCGTTGGACGCACACCAAGGCCCACTTCGATGCCTGTTGGGCTTGTGGTAGTCTGGCTTGTAGCCGTACCTGCATACTCCATGACTTGATACATAAGATCAGCAAATTCAGCCCTATTTTTCTTGTATCCATAAGTATTTACGTTTGCGATGTTGTGTGAGGTTACATCTATCTGCGTCTGCTGAGCTATCATGCCAGTGGCCGCAGTGTAAAGTGATCTCATCATAGTTTTATCCTTTTATTAAGCTTTTAGAGCTAGTTTTTGAACAGCATCTTGGTTAAGGTCGCTCATGTGGCTTGTCATAACCTTTTGATACATATCAACTAAGCGCTGGGTTTCTATTAGACCAACCATTTCTAAGACTGGATTTACGTTTGACATCTGGGCATATCCTTGCATCACGCTGTCAGCCTCGTCAAGTTCCGTGATGTCGTCAAAATTTCTACTCTCAAAGAGATTATCTCCGACCTTTTTAAGATCTCTTATCTCTCTTGGCTGAGCGATAAAAAATTTAGAAAATTGATTGTTATTTGAGTATAAATTTCCATTTTTATCAGCAGTTAGCACCTCACCTTGTGGCACTTGGATACCTCTTTGGCCAGGATTTTGTGCCTCGTAGCCACTTGGCAGCACCTTATAGCCCTCCTTTGTGACGATGTAGCCGTCGCCGTCAAGACTAAAAGAGCCATTTTTACTAAGTTTTACGCCATTTGGAGTATCAACTAAGAAAAATGCGTCATCTCTTTTTATCGCAAAATCAAGCGTGTTTGAGCTGTATTTAAAGCCACCAGCGCTAAAGTCGGTGTATTCTTCACTTACTTGTGGCACGCGGTCAAGCGTTCTATTTAGAAATTTAGCTCCATCTTTTGTGTGATTTTTAAGCGGGAGCTCATCTTGCGTCTCTTTAAAAATTCTCGCAAAGTCGCCGATAACTACGTCATTTCGCTTGTAGCCGATCGTATTTACATTTGCAAGGTTGTTTGAGATTACGTTTAGTCTGTTAAACTGCGTTACCATGCCAGCAGTGGCTTGATAATAACCATTTTGCATGCATTTTCCTAAAATTAATTATTGTCATGGTTTTTAAAGCAATAGCTGTTCCAAAATTTTAATTTTTTAATTATTAAATATTTCATAAAGTTTAATAAATAATTTATTTATTTAATGTTAAGATTCGCAGCTTTAATATAGATAATGACTATTAAAAACAATAAAAATACAAAAAAGGATACATACTATTATGAAAAAGACTTCACTAGTTGTTTTGCTTTGTGCTGGCTTAAATTTGTTGGCCCAAGAAAGTGAGAATATAAAAGAAGTTGAACTTGGCGGAGTAGAGGTAACTGCGGAAGAAGAAAACGTAAAGAATAAAAAGATTAGTGAAGTAAAAAAGACGGCAAGTGAGCTTACTAAACAACAAGTAAGCGATACTAGAGATATGGTGCGTTATGACACTGGTGTCAGCGTAGTTGAGACCGGTCGCTTTGGCTCTAGCGGATATGCTATAAGAGGCGTTGATGAAAACCGCGTAGCTATCAGCATCGATGGACTTAATCAAGCTGAGACACTTTCATCACAGGGTTTTAAGGATCTCTTTGAAGGATATGGAAATTTTAATAACACAAGAAATGGCGTAGAGATAGAAAATATCCAACAAGTAAATATTACAAAAGGTGCAGATAGTATAAAAACTGGCTCAGGTGCACTTGGTGGCTCTGTAATGTTTGAAACAAAAGATGCTAGAGACTATCTTACAGAAAAAGACTGGTTTTACGGCTTTAAAGCACAAAAATCATCAGCCAACGATGAAAAACTATTTTCTCATACGATGGCCGCACGAGCAAAATGGTTTGATATTCTCTTTATCACTACAAAAAGAGATGGTCATGAGATGAAAAACTGGGGTTACAACACATACGATGATAATGTGCTTGGCAAAGAGAGAGAAAAACCAGATCCTTATACCATAAATACAGATAGTAGGCTATTTAAATTTGGTGTAAATTTTAATGAAACGAACCGTTTTAGCATAGGAATCGATAGAAGTACAAAAGAGACAGTAGGTACTGACTGGTCGTATAAATTTGCTCTTTATACTGGAGGTATGTTAAATAACGTACGTTACAGCACAGATGTAAGGCACGTAAATGATAAAAACAAACGTGAAAATATCTTTTATACATATGAAAACTACGATGAAAACCCACTTTGGGATAGTATGAAAATAACTTATTCAAAGCAAAAGATCCAGCTAAAAGCAAGGACTGATGAGTACTGCGATAAAAATGACTGTCAAGGCCTACTAAATCCATCGGGATTAAAGTTAAACAACGAAGGTAAGCTAGTGGACAAATATGGTGGCGACCTACAAATGAGACAAGTAGAAAAAGAGCCTTGGCCTGGAGCTGGCTTTACTTTTCCTCAAGATATCGTGTTTGATAGTCATGGAAACGAAGTAGATGATACTTTTTATGGAAGAACAAATCGTGGAGCAGATAAACTTCTTGTTGATTGTAACCAGTATGACTGCTCTAAGCCTTTAACACTTTTTAATAAAACAACTAAAAAATATGAAACCTACAATCTAACTCCACAAAACATGCCAGATGGTAATGGAAAATATTCAGAGATTACTCCAAAAAATAGATTTGAGGAACTACTTTTGCCAAGAGCTCCGGGATACATTGAAAATAACTGGAAAGATAGGGATCTAAATACCAATACAAAACAAATAAATTTAGATGCAACAAAGGAATTTAGCCTATTTAAAATGGATCACGCCTTAAAATACGGTGGGCTTTATAATCAAACAGATAAAAGCATGGTAAATAAGCAAGGCTATGAGGCGTACAACAAGGCATGGTGGGCAAAATATTTCTTTGGCATGGCGAACAAAGGCACAGGCTTGCTGCCAAATTTTCAACCAGACAAGTGTATGCCTCACGGCGGAAATGACTACAGTACGCTTTGTAGACATGAGGATGATAAATTTAGCTTTTTGATACCTGTTGAGACGAAGACAAAGGCATTTTATCTAGGTGATGATATATCTTTGACTGAAATTTTAAATGTTGATTTAAACTACAGGTTTGACAAAATAACACACAATCCAAGCTATATACCAGGTAAGACACCAAAGCTACCAACTGATCTTTTTGCTGGTGTTTTTATACCTTTTACTATACCGCCTGGCTCTAGTGCAGAAGAAGTAAAAAGGATAAAAACTAAAAATGCTGAAGAAAATGCACGTTATCTAGCAAGCCAAAAGAGGGATTTTACACATCATTCGTATTCACTTTCGACAAATTTTGATCCATTTGATCACATAAGACTTCAGGCAAAATATGCAAATGGCTTTAGGGCTCCAACATCTGATGAGATTTATTTTACATTTCAGCATCCTGATTTTACGATATTTCCAAATTTAGCCCTTCAGCCCGAGATCGCAAAAACAAAAGAGTTTGCCGTAACTCTTCACAACTCACCTAGTTTTTTTACGATAAATCTCTTTCAGACCGATTATAAAAATTTCATCGATCTAAAGTATATCGGTCGCGGCACGCTAACATACGGCAACGCCGGTAGTAGAATGCCAGTAGAAAAATACCAGAACGTAAATAGGGCAAAGGCTCGCGTAAGAGGTGTTGAGCTAAGTGCAAATCTAGACCTAGAGCAAGTTTATAACGGCTTAAGTGGCTTTAATGTCGGCTATAAATACATATATCAAAAAGGTAGAATGTCAGTAGATGAGAGCGGCAAGCTAGACGCTCCAATGAATGCCATCCAGCCAGCAAAATTTGTCTATAACGTCGGATATCACACCAAAAATAATAAATTTGGAGCAAATCTATATATGACGCACGTAAAAGCAAAACGTCCAGAAGATACTTACAATATCTATGCACAAGACGATCCAGACGCAAAAAATACATATGTTAGATATGTCAGCAATACATACAGTTTATTTGATTTTGTAACGTTTTATAGACCTATGAAAAATTTCACATTTACAGCAGGTGTGTATAACATCACAGATAGAAAATACACAAGCTGGGATAGCGCAAGAAGTATAAGGACTTTTGGTACAAACAATATGGTTGACAAAGAAACAGGCAGAGGTCTTGCTAGATTTTACTCACCTGGTAGAAATTTCAAGCTGACATTTGAGATGACATTTTAATAAATTTATAGCTGCCGCAATTTTAGACTTTTGCGGTAGCTTTGTATAGACAAAATTTCATTGCTTTTATATACTTTTTACAAAATTTGGGTATAATCCACTTTCTTTTAAACAATACTTAATCACAATCACACGATTTGAAAGGAAATTTATGAGCGCCGCAAAAGACTCTTTTTCTCAGATAGAAGAGCTTTTTGTTGAAAATGCAAAAGGCTTTTTGACATACGAAAAATTAGTAAAATTATTAGACAAAGCTCCGACTGCTACGATAGTAAAAAAGATAGAACAACTAGCAAAAACAAATAAAGTCCAGCTCATCACATCTGCTGAGGCTGCAAAGCTTAGAAATTTAGCCGATGCTAAAAAACGCCAAGAAAATGCTCAAAAAAGTGATCAAGATATCGACGAAGACCTCGATCTTTCAGGCGAAAGTGACCTTTTAGAGTGGTCAAGATCTGATAGTCCAGTAAGGATGTATCTAAGAGAGATGGGTCAGATCGCACTTCTTACAAAAGATGAAGAGGTAGAGATCAGCAAAAGGATCGAGCTTGGCGAAGATATCATTATCGATGCATTTTGTTCTGTGCCATTTTTGATTGACTTCATACTTGACTATAAAGAGCCGCTTATCAACAGAGAACGCCGTGTAAAAGAGCTTTTTAAGAGCTTTGAGGACGAGAGTGAAAACGAAGAGAATGAAGATAGCGAAGACGATATAGACGAGGAAGATGAAGAAAACGAAGAGAACGAAGCTCCTAAAAAATCAGCCAAAAACGATAAACGCGCTGAAAAAGTTATAGAGAGCTTTAAGGCCCTCGAAAAAGCCAAAAAAGAGTGGCTAAAGACTGCAAACAAACAAGATAAAGTTGAGAGCGATGACACAGCTTCAAAGATGACTCTTGCATTTAAAAAGAAAATTTTAAAAGAGAAGCTGATGGACCTTGGTCCAACAAGCAAGCTAATTAGCGAAATCGTAAAATCAATGGAAACAGCGCTAAAAAGCGACGACGAATTTGATAGAGAGCTAAAACGCTTGGAGTATCGCCTACCGATGTTTAGCGACGAGCTTAAGAAAAATCACAAAAGTATCTTAAAAGATATCATCAAGCTTAGTAAGGAAGAAATCGCGGCTCGCGTGCCAGAAGCTACAATGGTCTCAACTTATGTCGAGATCAAAAAGCTATTTACTACAAAAGAGGCGAGCAAGCAAGGCTTTGATCTTGAGCCAACAAGGTTAAAAGAGATTTTAGAGCAGATCAAACGCGGAAAGAAAATTTCTGACGAGGCAAAAGCTAGAATGGCTAAGTCAAATCTCCGTCTAGTTGTAAGTATCGCGAAACGCTATACAAATAGAGGCTTACCATTTTTAGATCTCATCCAAGAGGGCAACATCGGCCTTATGAAGGCGGTTGATAAATTTGAATACAGAAAAGGTTATAAATTTTCAACCTACGCCACATGGTGGATCCGCCAGGCTATTTCGCGTGCGATCGCCGATCAGGCAAGGACGATTAGGATACCTATCCACATGATAGAGACGATAAATCGTATCAACAAAATAAACCGCAAATACCTCCAAGAAGAAGGAAAAGAGCCTGATGTAAGCGTTATCGCAAAAGAGGTTGGGCTAAGCGTTGATAAGGTAAAGCAAGTCATCAAAATAACAAAAGAACCTATCAGCCTCGAAGCTCCAATCGCAAATGAAGAAGACGGTAAATTTGGAGATTTTGTTGAGGACAAAAGCTCACTTTCTCCGATAGAGCAAATTTTAAAAAGTGACCTCAGAGAGCAGATAGATGACGTACTTTCACAGCTAAATGAGCGCGAGAAAGCTGTCATCTCAATGAGATTTGGTCTACTAGAAGATGAGAGCGACCGCACACTTGAAGAGATCGGCAAGGCCCTAAATGTCACTCGTGAGCGTGTCCGCCAAATAGAAAGCTCAGCTATCAAAAAGCTAAAACACCCAAAAGTTGGTAGAAAACTCAAAAACTACATCGAAGGCTAAGCCCTTTTTACCTGGCTCAGATTTTGTACAAATTTGAGCCAGTACCCTAAAGTCAAAAATTTATACTCACATTAAAGCAAATATCTCTCACATAAATTTTAGCTATAAGAGCAACAAAGCTAAAAACTACAAAGTTAGTTGACTTTTAAAACGTACTGTTGCAGTAAATTTTAGCTTCCTATTTACTTGAGTTTAAATTTCAACTCCTCTAAACGCCCCTTTTGCAGCTTTTATATCTGTCTCATCTGGGTGCGTTTTGGCTCGCTCCCATCGCTCTAGTCGCTCAGGCGTTAGAGCAAATCTCGGATCATCAGGCATAGCTTTACCGAGTTTTTTTAGCTGTTCTATCACCTCAGTAGCAATCGCGCCTTGACAGATAAACGTGCGTAAGACTTCATTGCCATTTTGCGCAAAGAGCTCCCTACCCTGCTCTATCGCTTGCGTAGCATGTGCACTTGGTACATCAGCACCAAGTGTTATAAAAAAGCCCATTTTTTTATCTTTTACATTTTGAGTTATAAATTTCTTAAATTCCTTCTCCGGAGAGCCCTGATCTATGTAGTAACCAAGTGCAATAAAGTCAAACTCACTCAAATTTAGCTCACTAGCATCGACAAAATTTATTGCCTTACAGCTAAGCTCACTAGCAACAGCCTCTGCTATCTTTTTTGTATTTCCACTTTTTGATGTGTATATCACAATACTTTTCATAAAAACTCCTTCTTAGAAATTTCCATCACTGCATTTGCGATAGAATTTCCCCAAAATACGCCATCTTTTGTAAAATTTAGAAAGCCGTTTTCTATTTTCAAATATCCATTTTCTTCGCATTTTTTAAAAAGATCCATAAGCTCATTGGCACACGTCTGGCTTACAAATTTAAAAACATGCTCAAGGCTTATTTGCGGATACTGAAAAAGATTTACAAATCTATCAAACTCCATCTGTCTAGCAGTCATGCGACCCATAACTTTCATCTTTTGGCTCATGTTATATATACCAAACTCCCCTAGCCTGCCACCAGCTCCTTTTCCAAGAGGCAAGACATCAGCACCTGCATGAGATAGTCTTATATATTTATATTGGTCCCTACTCTTTTTGGCCACCTTTGTATATTCTAAAATTTCATAGTCATCTTGGCTTAAAATTTCGTCTAAAAATGCGTGGTGCAAGCTTTTATCGACTTCTACGTCATAGTAATCCTCGCTTATGGTCTTACTAAGCACTGAGCCATCTAAAAACTGAAGCGAATAAAAACTCGCACTGTCAATGCCGAGCTCACGCACTAGCTTAGCATCTCTTACTACCTCGTCTATGCTTTCATTAGGATAGTTATATATAATATCAACACAAAGCATTCCACTAAATTTCTCACGCAGATCACGTAGATGCTTTACGGCCCCATCAGAACTATGTGTGCGATTTAGCAGCTTTCTGCCAGTCTCACTAAATGTTTGTACGCCGATACTGTATCTATTTACACCAAGCTCGTTTAAAAGACGAAGCTTACTTATATTTAGATTATGAAGCGTACTTTCTAAGCTAAATTCACACTCAGGTAAGATATTAAAGCTGCCCTTAAGTGCGTTTATCACCTGCTCTAAGTGTCTCTCTTTTAATATCGTTGGGGTGCCACCACCAAAATAGACACTACCTATTTTCTTGCTTTTTAAGTAGTTCGTGGCGGAGTATTTTTCTATCTCGCTTAGTAGAAATTTTGTATACTCATCAAGCTCATCCTCAAGCTTTGTCCTATTCATCGAGCAAAATGAGCATATGTTATCACAAAACGGCACATGAATATAGATCACCCCTTCATTCTCATCTGGCGCACTCTCTAAAAATTCCCATAGCTCATCTTCACTCACCATATCAGGTCTTTTTGAAGGAGCTACGCTATGGCCTTTTATACGTTTGTTAAACATTTATACTCACTTATTAAGCATGTTAAATAGCTCATTTGCGGCCTCATTTATGCGAGGCGTACCGCGCAAGACAAGACTTGATGGGACGTTTAAAATTTTAGAGTTCTTAGCTGCACTGGTTGCTTTTAGCACTGGATTTTGTGATAAAAAATCACTACCATCTTTCATGCCTACAACTATTATGAAGTCCGGGTTTTGCGCTAGGATAAATTCATTTTGAACGATCGGCATCGCTCCAGCTAGGCCACCTGCTACGTTTTTCATACCAAATTTATTAAACATATCCCCAGGCAAGCTAGCATCGTTAAAAGCAACTAATGGGGTAGCTGCATAAACGCCTAAAATTTTCTTACCGCTTAAATTTGAGTTTTGAAATTTTAAAAAATCCTGCTTTATCTTAGCCACAAGCTCGCTGGCACGCTCTTTTTTACCTGTGATATCGCCCATTTTTTCTATATTATTGCAAATATCGTCTACACTATTTGCCTGCATCGTAAGTGTCTTTATACCAAATTTAGCAAGGTTGGCGTTTACACCATCAGAGTGAAAGCTAGTAACTACAAGATCAGGCTTTAGCTCAACTATACGCTCTAAATTTGGCTTTGTATAAGTGCCAACGCTCTTTAGCTTTTCCGTCTTATCCTCAGGCCAGATCTTACCAAACTCAAGAGTAGAAATAGCTGCAATCTGGTCTTCAGCCTCCAGCATATACATCATCTCAACCACTGCAGGATCGAGTACAACGATATTTTTAGCACTTAGGCTAACACCGCCAAAACCAAGCAAAAAAGCAAAAACTAAAAATAATTTTTTCATAAAATCTCCTTTAAAATTATCATTTTGGTAAAACAAATGGCATATCATTTTTATATATGATATCTGCCTTAAGACCGTAAATTTCATCTAAAATTTCTGGATTATAAAGCTCTCTGACACTCCCTTTATGAGCTATCACACCACCTTTTAGCATTAAAATTTCATCGCATATCAGTGAGGTTAAATTTAGATCATGAAGCACTGCTATGGTGACTAAATTTAGCTCACGAGTAAGACGCGAGCAAAGCTTTAACACCTCTATGGCATGGCTTAGATCAAGGGCTGATGTAGGCTCATCAAGAAGCAAAACTTTAGGCTCGCTAACTATTGCACGAGCAAGTAAAGCTCTAGCAAATTCGCCGCCGCTTAGTGAGTTTGCCACTCGGTCTTTAAATTTAGCCAGCCCGAAAGTCTGCAAAGCCTCATCAACTAGGGCAATATCTTGAGAGCTATAACCACTAAAAGAGCTTTTTAGATGAGCATATCTACCCATCAAAACAAGCTCAAAAACGCTTAATGGCATCGTAAGTGCGCTTTTTTGAGGTACAAAACTAGTCGTTCTCGCAAGCTCCTTTGTGCTGTAGCTTTGTACATCTTTTTCGAAAATTTTGACACTTCCAGCGCTTGGAGAAAGCAAATTTAAGATACATTTTAAAAGTGTTGATTTGCCACATCCATTAGAGCCCAAAAGACCTATAAATTTTCCACTTTTAGCGGTAAAGCTTATATTTTTTAGCACACTTGTTTGCGCATATGAAAAGCTTAAGTTTGAAACTTCTACACTCAATGCACACTCCTTTTTAGATAAAGTGCTAAAAATAGAAAAAATGGCGCTCCAAAAAACGCACTAATAACGCCAACTGGCACTTCGACCGGACTTAAAACACTCTTTCCCACCACGTCACAAGCTAGTAAAAACGCTCCTCCTCCAAGAGTAGAAAGCGGCAGTAAAATAGCGTTGTTTGAGGTGTTTAAAAGCATTCTAAAAGAGTGTGGAATGATAAGCCCAACAAAGCCTATCATGCCGGTAAATGCAACTGAAAAAGCAACCGTGAGCGAAGCTATGACAAGCAGACGCTTTTTAAGTGCATCGACATCTATACCAAGGCTTTTTGCCTCGTCTTCCCCGCTTAAAAGTATCGTTAACTCAAAGCGTTTTAGATAAAAATATATCATGCAAAAGATAAGCGGAACAGCGATGATACCGACCTTTTGCCACGTGGCAGAACCTAAATAACCCATCATCCATGCCACTATCTTAAAACTATCTTCACCTATAAGATATGTCGCAAAACTCGTAAATGCGCCTAGAAATGATGAAAAAGCGATACCAATTATAAGAAGTGTAGCAATAGAGCGACTACGGTTGTAAACTCCAAAAATAGCAAGTGTAAGCAAGCTCGAAGACAAAAAAGCAAAGATGCCATAATAAATTTCAGATATGCCAAGAAGATATGCCACTACTGCTCCAAATGTCGCAGATGCGGCTATACCGATGATATATGGGTCTGCAAGCGGATTTAAAAAGACGCTTTGTGTTACAACACCCGAGCTAGCCAAAAGCATACCTATAAGCAGAGCCATTACAAGTCTTGGTAGTCTAATGTCAAACAAAATGGTCTCTTTCATTTCGTCTATTTTGTTATTAAATATAAAATTTAAAATCTCACTCATACTTATGTCAGAACCGCCTATGCTAAGCGAGATAAAAGAGAGCAAAACAATGAGCATAATAAGCAAAACGGCAAGCTTGGTACTATCTTGCATAAATTTCCTTTTAATACAAATGGCTAAAAACAACAAAAAGATACAAAAATAAGCAGAAAATATAATTTTAAATAAAAGATATAAATTTTCTAAAATATTATTTTTAACTCGTAATTTTAAAAAAATAAGCTTAATTCTCGCTTTAAAAATATTAATGATAATTTTAATCAATTTTAAGTTTTTTTTAGTATGATTTTGCGATTTTTAATTTTATTTTTTAAGGAGAACGGTTTTGAAACAAAGAGCATTAAACCACATGAATAAGGATCATTTGGATATAGTGATCGAGTTTTGTAAGAAATTTAGCGGTGTAGCTGAGCCTACAAATGTCAAAATGACTGATATAAACGAAGATGGTATGGAAATAACATGTGATCAGGCAAAAACATTTGTACCATTTTTAAGCAAAGCAGGTGGAGATGGTTTTAGAGAGTCGATCATCGAGCTTTATATGAGCATCAAGGGCGATACAAACAGCTCTAATGTGCAAGGCGGAATGATGAAATTTATAAATAGCTTTAAGACTGTTGTGATCTCAAGCATTCTTGACGGACAAGCGGTTTCGTCGTATTCACCTTTCATAAAAGAAAACGATGAGTTTTATATCTGCATATCATCAGTAGCAGATCACTACCACTCAATAAAACAAAACCCGGATAAAATTTCACTCCTTTTTATTCAGGATGAAAAAGACGCAAAAAGTCTATTTGCTCGTGTAAGAGTAAGCTTTGAAGCTAAAGCTGAGTTTATGAGCGACAGTGCAAGAGATGAATTTATATCAAAATTTGAGAGTGCCTTTGCAAATGAATCAGCACTTGCATTTATTAAAGAGATGAAAGACTTCTATATAGTAAAACTTACCCCAACAAAAGGTAGATATGTAAAAGGCTTTGGCGCAGCATATGACACAGTAGGACTCCAAGTTGTCGATAGTGGTAGAGTAAACAACCCTCACACTAAAAAATAGTCACTTTTGTAAGACCGTTTGGTCTTACAAATTTATACCTCATAAAATTTATTTTTTGCGTTGCTGTAAAATTTTAAAAGATACAAGCCGTGATATTTTTGCTTGTTATCATAAAAATGGTTTGGGTTTGCCTGAACTCGAGAAAATCTAGCATCAAAATTCCTCAATATGCCTATACCTATAATCTAAACTATAAACATATTTCATCCAAACAAGATAGAATCATTATAAAAATTTATTAGAAACTAAAAAAGAATTTACCGGTGCAAGACCGGTAAAAATTTATTCAGCTAGAAGTTTATCTAGTTTTGCGGCCAAGCTCGTAGTATCATGAGCTTTGGCTAAGCTCGCAGCATGAAGTTTTAAATTTGCTTGTAAATTTTCTTCCAAGCTCTTTGCGATGTCGCTGCTATCAAGATTTTCTACACTATTAGCATTCGCCACACTTCTTGCGGCTAGAGCATTTATACCTCTAAATACAGCATTTTGTGTTGATCCGATCTCTGAGCGAAGTGAATTTATATTTTTTAAAATTTCACCTGTATTTGAGCCGTCATCTTTTACATTTAAAAGAGCATTTGTGCCCAAATTTATATTTTTTGTACTCTCGCCTGTGAAAAATCCAAGCTCAGCATCAAATACGTTTTTGCCATTAAATTTAGCCTCTTTTACGCTATCATTCATAGCATTTCTTAGTGCGTTGATTTCGCTCTTTATGCCTTTTTGTTCATTTGCCGAGAGAGTAGGATTTGTAAGCTTACTTGAAAGCTCACCTATTCTATCCGTACTTTTACTTAAATTTAAAAGCGTTGAGTCAGCGATTTGAAGCATACCGATCATATCGTTTGCATTTGCCAAACCTTCGTTCAAGACATTTGTTTGCGAAAGCAAACTCTCTGCGATTTGCAAATTTGCACCTGAAGCTTTGATCTCGCTGTTTGCAGAGATAGCATTTAGCGCTTTCTTCTCGCTATTTTTTGCTTGATCTAAATAATAGTTTCCTGAAGCCTGGTTTGCAGTATAAGTTCCTAACTTCATAACAACTCCTTTTTAATAATTCGCTATGGATTCTACTATAAATTCTATAAAAAGTTGCAAAATCTCTATAAAATTCATTTTTCTTTACTCTTCCAGCCTCACTGCAACTGATTTTTTATGAGCGGTTAGCCCCTCAGCTTCAGCTAGCTGCATGCATGATTTGCCAAGATGCATGATACCTTTTCTACTCACTGAAATGATCGAACTTCGCTTCATGAAATTTTCAACTCCAAGCGGCGAGTAAAATCTCGCACTTCCGCCAGTTGGTAATGTGTGATTTGGTCCAGCGATATAATCTCCCATCGCTTCAGGCGTAAAGTGTCCAAAAAATATAGCACCCGCATGAGTCACATCATCAATATAACTTAAAGCATCGTTTGTAGCGATCTCTAGGTGCTCAACAGCAAGCTCATTCATGAGGGCAAAACACTCTTTTAAATCTTTTGCCACTATTATTGCAGCTTTATTTCTTATGCTTGCACTTGCGATTGGCTCACGTTTTAGTGTCTTTAGCTCATCTTCGATGTGTCTTTGTACTGCCCTTGCAAAAGCTTCTACTGGCGTTATCAAAAAGGCACTTGCGATCTCATCGTGCTCAGCTTGAGAGAGCATATCGATAGCTATGTGGCGAGAATCGGCACTATCATCAGCGACGACGCCTATCTCGCTTGGACCTGCGATCATATCGATATTTACGTCGCCATAAACTAGCTTTTTAGCAGTCGCTACGTAGATATTGCCAGGTCCTGTGATGACATCTACTTTTGGCACCGTTTCAGTTCCGTATGCCATCGCCGCAATGGCACTTGCACCGCCTACTTTAAAGGCTGTCTTTATGCCACAAAGGTGCATTGCAGCAAGAAGTAAGGTATTTACCTTGCCATTTGGCGCTGGAGTGCACACTACAATCTCTTTTACGCCGGCTACTATCGCTGGGATCACATTCATAAGAAGCGAGCTAGGATAAGCCGCTTTGCCACCTGGGATATAAAGGCCAGCACGGTCAACCGCTGTGTATTTTGCGCCTAGCAAGATGTCATGCTCATCTTTATATGTCCAGTTGCTTGGCTTTGTGCGTTCATGATAGCTTTTTATCCTATCGTGAGCTAAATTTAAAGCTACTCTTAAAGCATTATCTAGCGAATTATAGGCAGCTTCCATCTCTTTTACATCGATTATTATGTCGCTTTTACTTGTAACGTTAAATTTATCAAATTTAGCTATCTGCGCAAAAAGTGCGCTATCGCCATCTTTTCTTATCTCATCTATTATGCCTGCAACCACCGGCATTACAGCACTCATGTCATTATCACTTCGTTTAACAAGCTGTAAAAATTTACTCTCAAAATCAGCGTCACTACTATGAAAAAATTTCATTTATGCTCCTTTAATTTTATTTTTCTATCATATCTTTGTCTTTGTGTAATGTTACCTAAAATTCCACCCTGGTGGATATATAAAATTTCAGCTCCAAGCTTATCTAAATTTGCAAAAAGCGTGATAAAGCCAACAGGGTCATACACTAGGTCAAATTCCACGCCGCTTTTGCAAACCTCTAGCCAAATTTCATAAAGCTCTGGGTATAAATTTCCAAAATGATACTTCTTTGGCGGATTTAAAATTTGCACCTTGCTATTTTTGTCTAGCTCATAAATTTGCTTTTTTAGATAGTCACTATCTCCTACGCAAGGGGCTGTAAAGACCCTAAGATCGGTATGCTTTGCTAGGTAGCATGCGCTTGTGCCAGTGCCTGATGGCAAAAAGATATCAGGTCTTATGCCACTTTTTTTACTCCACTCATTTATCTCGCGTGCCTGCGTGATAAAGCCAAGCTCAGCCTCGCTCTGCGCCACGCCCTCGTTTATAAAAAGCGCGTTTTTACTCTTTGCTAGCTCTTTAGCAAATTTCTCACGCTCCTCTTTTACAAAAATTTCCATGCCATTTTCAAGTGCAAATTTGAAATTTCCAACTGGATCTTGCTCTAAATTTGAGCTAAGATGAGAGACGACGTAGTAAAATTTAAGCCCTTTTAGCTTTGCAAAAAGGCTTAGACTATACATCGCGTTTGACTGGCTTGAGCCGTGAGATACGATGGCTTTGATGCCGCTAAGATCGGCCTTTAGAAAATACTCTAGCTTTCTTGCTTTATTGCCGTTAAACTCGCCTAGCAAATCATCTCTTAAAAGCCAAAATTCTCGCCCTCTTAAGCAAATTTTATTAATCACCCTTAAACTCCAAAAATTTCTCTATCTCGTTGATAGCCTCTTTGTTTGAGAGTGAAAATTTGATCTCGATGCGCCTTGAAGCGTCCTTGTCCTCGGCTCCGTCTTTAAAAATTAGCTCGTTGTAGCTTCGCCCGCTTGCAACAAGCAGCTTTCTAAGTCGAGTATCGTCACTAAATGAATTTATAAATTCCATCACAGCGTATGCTCTTTTTTGTGAAAGCTCTAGGTTATAAATATAGCTTCCATCGCTATCTGTAAAGCCTTCGATTATGATTTGATCGATGTTTGAGGAGATATCTTTGTCATTTAAAAGCACGTCAAAATACTTACTAAGCGTAGCCTTTAACTCATCTTTGACCTCTTCTTTTAAGACCGCACTTCCTTTATCAAAAAGTACTGAGGAGCTAAGCTTTAGCGCGCCTGAGTTTGGATCGATCTCGATGCTTGAGCCTAGCCTATCCTTTAAGGCTGAGATCACTTTTACTCTGATACCAGTTAAATTTTTTACCCTGTCACGAGTGACGTTTAGATCCCTTAAAAGCTCGTCATATCTAGCCTCTCTTTGGCTCACTTGCTCAAGCAAAAAGGCGATCTTGGCTAAATTTTTCTCACTGCTTTCGTTTGCGTCGCTAAGCGCTCTATCTTTTGATGAAATTTCATCATTTAGCACGATCATCTTTTGATTTAGATCAAAAATGCTAGCATTTAGCTCTTTTATGCTCGCATTTGCGTCTTTGTTTTGCTCTATAAGCTGGGCTAGTTTTTCTTTTAGGGCGTCTATTTGAATGACAAAAATTTCATTTGACTTTTTTAAATTTATGTTTTCGTCACTTATCTTTGAAAGCTCGCTTTTTAGGGCGTCATTTAGCTCTTCAAGGGTAAAATTCTTGCCCTGGGCGTCTTTTAAATTTGCTAAAGCTGTGATGATAGCTTGCTCTTTATTTTCAAGTGTGTTTTGAGTTAGGACGTATTTTACGACGACAGCGCCGATTAGCAGCATAAAAACAAAGAGCAGACCCGCCATCAAGTCCGCGTACGAAACCCAAAAGCTCGATTGATCTTCGTTATTTTTGTTTATTTTCATTGCACTAGATTTTCGATTTTTTCTATTACAGAATTTGCTTCTTTATCGATCTCGTCTATGTTCTTCTTAAGCTCAGCGATGAGGCTCTCACGCTCTTTTTCACGCTCCAAGCTCCTGCCCTCTTGCTCATACGCGGCTTTAAATATCGTCGCACTCTCCACGAGCGAGGCTCTAAATTCCTTTAGTGCGTCATTTTGTTCTTTCATGAGCGAGTAAGAAAATTCCCTTAAAACCTTGTCAAAGCTCTTTATGGTCTGCTCAAATTTAAGCTGGCTCTCTTTTGTGGCGTTTAAATTTCTACTAAAAATTTCGCCAAGTTTTGCATGCTCGGTTAAAATTTTAACCTCCATATCTTTAAAGGCATTAGAAAACGCGCTTACTGCCTTTAGCATATCAGAGTGGATTTTTACAAATTCATCTTGTTTTAGGCTAGATTCATTTAACATTTTTAAACTTGCACTAAACTCTGCTTTGCTTTGATTGATGATATTTTTTTCAACCTCGCAAAGCTCTTTTAGTTTGTCAAATTTTTCATTTACCTGATCGTTTAAATTTCTTAAAAATTTATCATCAAGCACCATTTTAAAGGCGTCGTGACTATCTTTAAAGTAGCTAACAGAGGCTTTCATGAAATTTGCATTTAGCTCATTGTCCTGCCAAAAAAACTCACGGCTTAGCTCTTTTTGCTCGCTGTAAAATTTCTCAAATTTACTAATGCCGATCTTTTCAAAAAACATCCACCAAAGCGCTAAAAATATGCCATATATCGATACATAAAACGCCGTAGCTACGCCATTTAACAGTATAGCGATCTCTTTTTCAAGGCCGTTTGCAGTGCTTGAGCTAAAGCTTGGCATGGAGATAGCGATACTAATAAATGTACCCAAAATTCCAAGCATAGGAAAGACTGCTTGGCCGATATTTGCTAGGTTGTCATTTCTAAAATTTCTTGTGTAGCTCTCGAAAAAATCTTCAAATTTAGCGTTTGCCTTTTTGACGCTTGAGATTTCAAAAAGGTGAGCGATGATAAATTCTTTTAGCCTTATCTTATACTCTTTGGCATTTGCTAAGAAATTTGAGTAAGCGACCAAAGCGCTGTGACGTGAAAAGATAAAAGCGACAAAGAGTATAACGCCCATCATCACGATGGTGTGAAGCTTCATCTGAAAATTTATAACGCCAAGATACGCTAGTATTGCCAAGATGTAGATAGCTAAAGGGATAAAGATAACTTTAAAAAAGACAAAGAAAGAGTGAGCTTGGCGCTCTTTTGGCACGCTTAGCTCACTAAAATCATTTTGATTTTGCATAGGATTAGTTCCTATTTAGGCAGTTTAAGTCACTAAAAGCAGTCTGAAGACGCTTAACCATGCTCTCCTCGCCACTTCTTAGCCATTTCCTTGGATCGTAGTATTTTTTATTTGGCTTATCATCGCCCTCTGGGTTGCCGATCTGACCTTGCAAGTATGCTCTATTTTTAGCCTCATACTCACGCACGCCGTCCCAGAAAGCCCACTGAGTATCAGTATCAATGTTCATCTTGATAACACCGTAGCTCACAGCATTTTTAATATCTTTTAGCTCGCTACCACTACCACCATGAAATACAAAATTTACTGGCTTGTCGCTTTTTGTATTAAATTTCTTAGCGACATAGGCTTGTGAGTTTTTAAGAATTTCTGGTCTTAGCACGACATTGCCCGGTTTATAAACGCCGTGAACGTTGCCAAAACTAGCTGCGATGCTAAATTTATCGCTTATCTTACTTAGTCTTTCATAAGCAAGCGCGACATCTTCTGGCTGAGTGTAAAGAAGCGCATTATCAACGCTTGTATTATCTACGCCATCTTCTTCACCACCTGTAACGCCAAGCTCGATCTCTAGACTTATTCCAAGCTCGCTAAGCTCTTTTAGATACTTCTCGCAAGTGCTTAAATTTTCGTTGATATTCTCTTCACTAAGGTCAAGCATATGAGAGCTAAAAAGCGGCACGCCGTGAGCTTTTTTATATTCATGACTTGCTTTTACTAGCTCATCTATCCAAGGCAAAAGCTTTCTTGCGGCATGGTCTGTGTGTAAAATGACTGGTACACCGTAAGCCTTGGCAAGCAGATGAACATGCTTTGCTCCAGCGATCGCACCAAGAACGGCTGCGTTTTCGCAGGCTTTACCAGCGTAAAAACCTGCACCGCCATTACTAAACTGAACGATAACAGGCGAGTTAGCAACCTTTGCCGCTTCTAAAACAGCATTTACTGAGTTGCTGCCTACGACATTTACAGCAGGTATTGCAAAACCTTGCTCTTTGGCATAAGCATAAAGTTTTGTTACATCATCTCCGCTTAAAACACCAGGTTTTACGATATCTAAAACGCCCATTTTATCCTCCAAATTTTACTTATATTCTATCTTGGCTTTTTGGCGTAGAGCTTCACTTTTTTGTCTAACAGCAGCTTGGAATTTCTCCATTTTAACAGCTTGCTCGATCTCCGCTTTTGCTTGCTCAAAGCTTACAGTACCAGCAGCTTTACCATCTTCTTTTAAGATAACATGGTATCCAAACTGAGTTTTAACTGGTTTAGTTGAAACTGTGCCATTAGCCATTGAAAATGCTGCGTCTGCAAAAGGTTTTACCATTTGGCTTTGACCAAACCAGCCAAGCTCTCCACCGTGTGCTGCTGAGCCTTTGTCGATTGATTTTTGGCTTGCTAGCTCTGCAAATTTCTTAGTTAGCGCCTCACCTTTTAAATTTTTAAGTTGAGCGATGATGTCGTTTGCTGTTTTTTCATCTTCAACTAAGATATGTCTTGCTTTTGCTTGAGCTGGTTGGTTCATACTTGCTTTATTTTTATTGTAAAAATCTTTTAGCTCGTTATCACTTACTTTTATGCCGTCAAAAAGCTTTCTCATATAAAGCTCAACTGCGATGCCTTCTTGTGCTGCTTTTACAGCTTTGATGTACTCTACATCTTTTTCGATACCGCTTGACTTAGCATCTTTTAAAAGAAGTTTTCTATTTATTAGATCATCGATTATACGTTTTTTCTCATTTGGTTGAAGCTTGCTAGCGTCAAATCCTGGCATAGCTGCTGATAAAAGGCTTGAAATATCGCTATCGCTTATAGCATCACCATCAACTGTTGCAACTACTGCTGCATTTAGAGTAACAGCTGCTGCTAAACTTAAAACTGCTGGAAACAAAAATTTTTTCATATAAATCCTTTAAAAAATTGATTTTATGGGCAAGATTATATCAAATAAAGCGATAACTTTTCATTTAACTTAAGAAAATAAGGTAAAATACGAAAATGAGAACAAAAAAAGATATTTTAGAGATAAAAAGAAGACTTTTAGAAGAGTTTAAAGACGCCAAAAGCGAGCTTAAATTTAGAAATTTATATGAGCTACTTGTCTGTGTCATGCTCTCAGCCCAGTGCACTGATAAAAGAGTAAATTTAATAACTCCAGCTTTATTTGAAGCGTATAAAGATGTCTATGAGCTAGCTAGCGCAAATTTAGCAAGTCTAAAACTCATGATAAACTCGTGCAGCTTTTTTAATAACAAGGCTCTAAATTTGATCAAAATGGCAAACAGCGTGGTTGAACTTTATAATGGAGAAATTCCGCTTGATGAAGAGAAGCTAAAAGCGCTTGCTGGAGTTGGACAAAAGACCGCTCATGTCGTACTTTTAGAAGCTACAAATGCAAATGTTATGGCTGTTGATACGCACGTTTTTAGAGTGGCGCACAGACTTGATCTTAGCCATGCAAAGACACCAGAAGCTACTGAAGCTGATCTTAGCCATGCCTTTAAAACAGATCTTGGTAAGCTTCATCAAGCCATGGTGCTCTTTGGGCGCTACACCTGTAAAGCCAAAAAACCGCTTTGCCATGAGTGTATCTTAAATGATCTTTGTAACAGCAAGGACAAGGTTATTTAATTTTCTCAAGCTTTGCTAGAAAATTTTTAGCATCTATAAAACCGATAGTTCTAAGAAATTTTAGCTCATCGCCACCATTAAATAGTAAGAGTGCAGGCGGATCAATAAGTCCAAAATTTCTTAGCATCTCATCATTTTGTGATCCGCCATTTGTTACATCGATACGAATAAGTGCAAAATTTGCCAAAGCATTCATAACGTCAATATCTTTAAAAGTGATCTTTTCTATCTCTTTGCAGCTTACACACCAATCAGCATAAAAATCTACTAAAACGGGTTTGGTTGAGTTTTTTATTACCTCATTTAGTTCATCTAAATTTTTAACGGAATTAAATTTTAACGCACTATCACTTTTTGCCAAATTTAGTCCAGAAAGTGGAGAAAAAGCCTCCTTTGAGCCTAAAAATGAACCAACTATTAGCATAACTGAATATATAAAAACTAGGATAAAAAACGCTTTTTTAAACTTAGCCCAGCTTTGCTCTGCTACTTCAAATGCCCCAAAATAAACTGCTATAAAAACGCCTATAATGCCATATCCTAATAGCTCAAAAAATTCTCCAAGTACACGTGCAAGGATCCAAACCGCCATGATGAGCATCAAAAAACCAAAGATTTTTTTCACTTCATCCATCCAACTACCAGGTTTTGGTAAGAGCTTTCCAGAGCTTAGCCCGATAATAAGTAGCGGTACGCCCATGCCAAGCCCCATGACAAAAAGCATAATGCCACCATAAAAGATATTTCCACTTTGGGCAATATAAAGAAGTGCGCCAGCTAATGGTGCTGCTACACAAGGCGATACGATGAGAGCTGAGGCAAAGCCCATAATAAAAATTCCAACATAGCCTGAACTATTTTGCGATTTTTTACTTATCAAATTTTCAAATTTCGCTGGCAATTTTATATCATAAAATCCAAACATACTAAAGCTTAGAATAACAAAAATGGCTGCAAAAGTGCCAAGTACATAGATGTTTTGCAAAGCTCCTGCGATACCAAAGCCAAGTAGGCTAGCTGCCACTCCAGCTAGTGCATAAGCTAGGCTCATCGCGACAACATAGATAAATGATAGCAAAAAGCCTTTTTTTGCATTTAAATTAGCGCCTTTTGATACGATTATGCTTGAAAGTATCGGTATCATCGGAAAGACGCAAGGTGTTAGTGAAAGCAAGAGACCATAACCAAAAAAAGTAAGAAGCGAGATAAAGAAATTTTTATCTCCAAGCCCATTTGCAATATCTTGCTCGCTAGAAAATTTTTCAGCAAAGCTGTCGGTATCGTTTTTTTGCTCTTTTTTAAAAGTGACGATGCTAAATTTTCCAGCTTGGTCAGTTATCTCATAAATTTTACTTTGCGGGCGGTAGCAAATGCCGTTTTTAGCACAGCCTTGATAGTTAATGTCAAGTATCGCTTTGCCATTTGAAAGATTTTCTTTTACTAAATTTAATGGGATAAAAATAGAAAAATCTTTTGGATAGATTTCATATTCTCCCGTATTTTCACTACTTGGCAAATTTAATAGCTCATTTATCTTTTTGCCAGCTAGTTTAATCTCGAAACTCTCTTTATAAAGATAGATATTTTCACCAAAGTTAAACTTCACTTCAACATTTTGACTATCAACGCTTGGAGTTAAAACAAAGGCTTTACTAACATCTAAAACCTCGGCAAAAAGCGAGCCTGCAAATAAAATAATCGAAAAAAGAAATTTTAAAAACATACTAATCCTTGCTAAATTAAAAAAGGTGATTTTAGTCTAAATTCCTAAATTTATTCTATTTTATTGTAAAATCGTGAAAATATGTGAAATTTTAAAGGAGTAAAGATGTCAAAAGACAAAAAACACCAAAAAGGCGAGAAGCTTGGCTATGAGGAAGAGCTTAGGCTGCTTCAAATTGAACTTTTAAAATTTCAAAATTACGTAAAAGAAAAAGGCCTTAGAGTGCTCATGCTAATGGAAGGGCGCGACGCAGCCGGTAAAGGAGGAACGATAAAACGCTTAACCGAGCATCTAAATCCAAGGGGTTGCCGTATAGTAGCGCTTGCTAAGCCAAGTGATGTCGAAAAAACGCAGTGGTATTTTCAAAGATATGTGACTCATCTGCCAAGTGCCGGAGAGATCGTGATCTTTGATAGAAGCTGGTACAATAGAGCTGGCGTTGAGCCAGTGATGGGCTTTTGCACGCAAGAAGAGCATAAGGAATTTTTACGTGAAGTGCCAAAATTTGAAGAGATGATCATAAACTCCGGCATAATTTTCTTTAAAATTTATCTTTCAATCACAAAAGATGAGCAGAAAAAACGCTTCAAAGAGAGGCAAAATGATCCGTTAAAGCAGTTTAAAATTTCACCCGTTGATCAAAAAGCACAAGAACTTTGGGATCAATACTCTATCGCTAAATATTCGATGCTTCTTGCCTCTCACAATAGCATTTCACCATGGGTCATTGTCTCAAGTGATAACAAAAAAGAAGCTAGGCTAAATGTCTTTAAATTTATCCTAAGTCACGTTGAATATCCAAAAAAGATAAATGACTACTTGGAATTTGACAACAATGTCGTAAGAGATGGAAGTGAAGAGATAAAGCGCATAGAAGAAGGGCTAAATAAAGATAAGTTAAAGAGTATCGATTAGAATACTTTTAACTTCTAGCTAGCGATTTGCTTAGATTTGCTAGCTAAATTTTTAAGCCCACCACATTACTTTTGCTAAAACGACCATTATCAGGCAAAGTACTAGAGCTATTAAATGTGAAAATTTACCAAATGGATCAGGCTTTTTTAAAATAACGACATTAAAAACAGATATAAAAGTTACAAGGCACATTATGAGTAAGACAAAAATTTTTATAAGCAGTAGCTTTTGAAAGTTGCTTTGCCACCAGCCAAGCTCGCCTCCAAAATAGTCTTTTGCCATATAAGTGCCACTTATTAAAAGCAATAAAAATGCCGTGCCAAAAACCTTTGCACTGCCTTTTGTGTAGGCCTTTTTAACTATTTCAAGGATTTTAGTATCAACCGTTTTTTTAGCAAACGGATATATGCAAACATCAAAAAATACGTATCCTATAAATACAATGGCACAAATTAAATGAGTAATCAGAAAAAATAAGTACATTTTTTGCCTTTTTGTTTGGCATTATATAAATTTTAACTATTTAAAATACTTATTTTGAATCAATTTTAAGAATTTATGAAGATAAATTTATAAAAGAGCAAGGCAAGTGCCCTGCTCTAGGAGTTTTACTCGACTTCAGCGTCTATAACGTCGTCGTCTTTTTTATTATTTCCGCCATTTGCACCAGCGTTTTCATCTTTTTTATACATAGCTTCTGCTAGTTTGTGACTAGCTTTGCTTAGAGCTTCTACTTTAGCATCAATTTGCTCTTTTGAAGAATTTTCATCTTTTAAGACCTCTTTTAGATCGTTTAGCGCAGCTTCGATGTTGCTTCTATCCTCAGCTGGGACCTTCTCGCCAAGCTCGCTCATGCTCTTTTCAGTTTGATGAACTAGTGCGTCAGCTTGGTTTCTAGCCTCAACTGCGTCTTTGCGTTTTTTATCCTCTTCTTTATGAAGCTCGGCGTCTTTTACCATGTTGTTTATCTCTTCTTCGCTTAAGCCGCTTGATCCAGAAATGGTGATATTTTGGGCTTTGCCAGTTGCTTTATCTTTTGCTGAAACGGTTAAAATTCCGTTTGCGTCGATGTCAAACTCAACTTCGATTTGAGGTACGCCTCTTGGAGCTGCTGGGATGCCTTCGAGGTTAAAATTTCCAAGTGATTTATTATCCCTTGCAAACTCACGCTCGCCTTGTAAAACCATGATAGTAACGGCACTTTGGTTATCTTCAGCAGTTGAGAAAACTTGACTTTTCTTAGTTGGTATGGTTGTGCCTTTTTCGATGATCTTGGTCATCACGCCGCCAAGTGTTTCGATACCAAGACTAAGTGGAGTTACGTCAAGAAGTAGCACATCTTTTACGTCACCTTTTATAACCGCACCTTGGATAGCAGCACCGATAGCTACGACTTCATCTGGATTAACACTCTTATTTAGCTCTTTACCAAATGCCTTTTTAACCTCTTCTTGAACTAGTGGCACACGAGTTGAACCACCGACCATTACGACCTCTTTGATGTCGCTTTTATTTAAACCAGCGTCTTTTGTTACCTCATTTATCTTAGTGATAGTCTCGCCTACAAGTGAGTCGATCATGCCTTCAAATTTAGCACGAGTTAGCTTTTTAACAAGGTGTTTTGGACCAGTTGCATCAGCTGTGATAAATGGTAAATTTATCTCAGTCTCTTGAGCTGAGCTTAGCTCTTTTTTAGCATTTTCTGCAGCTTCTTTTAAGCGTTGAAGTGCCATGATATCGCCTTTTAGATCGATACCATTTTCGTTTTTAAACTCGCTTACTAGCCAGTCAATGATCTTGTTATCAAAGTCATCGCCGCCCAAGAATGCGTTACCGCCAGTTGCCAAAACTTCAACGATATTATCACCAGTCTCTAGCACTGTAACGTCAAATGTACCACCACCTAGGTCGTAAACTAAAATTTTCTCAGCCTCTTTTTTATCAAGACCATAAGCAAGCGCTGCAGCTGTTGGCTCGTTGATAATACGAAGCACGTTTAGTCCAGCGATCGTTCCAGCCTCTTTTGTAGCTTTTCTTTGGCTATCGTTAAAGTAAGCTGGCACAGTAATAACAGCATCTGTTACCTTCTCGCCAAGATATGCTTCAGCATCTTCTTTTAGTTTGATAAGAATTTTTGCTGAAATTTCTTGTGGAGTATAAACCTTACCAGCGATCTCAACTGCGCAAGCACCATTTCTGTCTACAACGTGATATGGCAAGCGGCTTTTTGCCTCTTCAGCGTTTTTCTCACTACTCATTAAGCCCATGATACGTTTGATCGAGTAGATCGTTTTCTCAGGGTTCGTAACCGCTTGACGTTTTGCTACGTCACCTACTAAAATTTCGCCCTTGTCTGTAAAAGCTACGACCGATGGAGTCGTGTTTTTACCCTCTTTGTTTGGGATCACCTTACTCTCGCCACGTTCAAAAACGCTCACACAAGAGTTTGTTGTACCTAAGTCTATACCTATAACTTTTGACATCTCTTTCCTTTTTATTAGATTTTATTTTTATAAATTTAGTTTGCTACACTGACCATAGCTGGGCGCAAAACCCTACCATTTATCAAATAGCCTTTTTGCAAAGCCTGCACGATCTGACCACTCTCTTTCTCCTCGCTATCGACCCTTAAAACCGCATTATGAACGTTTGGATCAAACTCGGTGTCAGTTGAGATCTCGACCACACCATGCTTTTCAAAACATTTTTTAAATTGATTTATAGTTATCAAAACACCTTCTTTTATCTTTTTGGCAAATTCATCATCCTCTGGGTCAAAATTTGCTGCCATTTCGAGCGCATCAATAACCGGAAGCAAGTCCCTGGCAAATTTCTCATTTGCAAAATTTGCAATGTCTGCCTTCTCTTTTTCATAGCGCTTTTTCATGTTTTCAAACTCAGCATTTGCTCTATAATATTTATCAGTGATCTCGCCAAGTTCTTTTTCGAGCTTTTCCACCTTTGAAATATCACCAAGTGCATCAAAATTTACGCTATCACTAGCTAGCTCTTGCACAGATTCAGTTTCCGGTGTGTTTTGTTCTTTTACTTCCTCGCTCACGCGGCCTCCTTTATTAGATTTATAAATTTCACATAGTCAGTATAAATACTGCCAGCACAGATCATCTGAGCTTCGCTACCAAGGTAGTTTGCATTAAATTTAAGACCCATAAAATTTTCATCAAACAGTGGAGAAAATGCCAACTTGTCATCCATTTGCAAACTAAAGCTAGGGTCAAAAATCATCTTAAAACGACTATCTTTAAACATATTAAAGGCCAAAATTTCATTTTCTTGAAAATAAACTTTGGTCCTTTTAAGCTCTCTTATCTTGTTTTTTAACTCGCCTATACCGACTTGTGAGCAAATTAGCTCAAGCTTATCCAAACTAACTCCGATTAGATTGCTTAAAAATTTATACATTCTGGCATCAAATTTGATGACAATCTCATCTTCTCCAAAATTTAAAACCAAATACCTATCATTTAAATTTAAAATTTCTAGCAACTCTTTATCTATTGTGCCAAAAATCATACAATAAAGCTCAAATTTATCACACAACATCTTTAAACTATCAGGATCATTTATCTCTAAATTTATATCACTTAAAGCAAAAATTTCGCTCCAGTATCTTCTCATTGTAGAGATAGTTGGGATCCTTCCGCCACTAATATGAAGCTTTGTAATCTCGCCTTCATCTGAGAGCTTTTTAAAATAAACACGTATTGTTGAAGCTGGTATAGCCACACTCATCCGAGAGCCTAGCTCATTTGAGCCAATTGGCATATTATCTTGCAAATAAGCTTCAATAATAGAGTTTAGTATCAAATCGCGTTTATTTGTTTTACTCACTTTTAGCACTCTTTCTTTTTAATTGCTAAGCAGATTATACAACTTTAGTTTATTAATGTCAAGTATATAAGTTAAAAAAAATTATTTATATATCTTTAGTCTAGTAAACTAAAGAT
>NZ_PIRR01000088.1:0-1009 GCF_003048555.1 Campylobacter concisus
ATTTTAAACATATTATTCTGAAAGTAAATATCAACTATAATTTTTAAAAATTTAGCATATTTAAGGCGAGAGAAATTTTTGAGATATAAAATTTTAAAAGCCCAAATTGATTAAATTTTAGGCTTTTAAAGTTGCATTAAAATGGCCAGATAGCTTCCATGAGCCTTGTGCCCCAAGGTTTTTTGGTAGATTTGTCTAGCTCACCCTCTGTTTTATACAAAATTTTAGCGTCAGCTATATATTTTGAGTCGATTTCGTTATTTTGTGAGATGTCGTAAGGTCTGATGACACCACTTACTTGCATGATCTGCTTTTCGCCGTTTATAAGTAGCTCGCGGCTACCCTCGATGAAATAGTTGCCGTTATTTAGTATTTTTATGATCCTGGCTGAAATGGTTGCGGTAAATTTCTCGCTTCTATTGCTCGTGCCACTTCCTGTAAATTTATTGCCACCGCCTGCTTTAAAGCCGATATCGCCGTATTTGTTTAGATTATCAGCCACAGTTGAAAGCGGTGCAGCCCCAGCTGTAAAAACACCGCCACCAAGCGAGATGGTGCTATCTTTGTTGGTACTTTTGCTACCAGTTGAAGTTTGGCTTGCATTTTCTGAGATAACGATAGTCACGATGTCATTTACATTCATCGCTTTTCTATCTGAAAAAAGAGGATTTTCGCCTTTGCCAAAGAGGCTGCCGGCGTTGCTTTGTCCGGTACCACTATCTTTTGAAGGGAGTTGCTCGACATAAACTGGGGGTTTCATATTGATATGAGGATCAGCGCTTGGCGTGCAGCCAGTGCAAATAATGCCCGCAGATAAGACGAGCCAAATCGTTTTATGATTCATAAAAAATGCCTTAAAATAAGTATCTTTGTGCTAGAATTAAGCAATTTAAGTTCCTAAAAAGGTCGCAAATGAAAAGTTGTTACGTTTTTACAGACAAAAATTTAGCACATCTGCAAGAAATTATAGCTACAAAACTCAAAAAAGTTGAGATTTTTAAGATAATCC
>NZ_PIRR01000009.1:0-50252 GCF_003048555.1 Campylobacter concisus
TAATGCAGCTATGCGACTTCTTTTTAAAAAAATAGGATAAAAAATGATCCAAAATATAGCAAAAATGGCTCCGATAATAGTAAAAATTTTACTTTTTAATAGCATATCAGCAACGAAACCAGCTATGATGGCTTCAGTGAATATCATAAAAGTATTTATAAAATACTGCTTTCTTGCCGCCTTTGAGAAAAATAAGATAAAAGATTTATAATCTATTAAATTTTGTCCATTTATGACGATATTACACTTCATAAGATACCTTTGTGAATTTTAAAGTTTTTGGGAAATTATAACCAAAAGCAAAGTCAATTTTTGTATAATTTGGACTATTTCTTAGGAGAGGGACACTATTTTTTTAATATCAAAATCATCTATAACTGGCATGCGAAAATGGATCTTAGTTGCAGTTGTAGCTCTATTCGTATTTGCACTATTAGCATCTTTGCTAGACTATAATCTAATTGGAAAAATATCTATTTTGCTTAGTTTCTTTATAATAACTTTTGGCATTTATACTTCAATGGATAAAGTAAAAACCAAAATAACGCATTGGCTTGCAATATGTTTTGGTGTTTTTTTATGGTCTATTTGTGATGCATTAATGGTGTTAAATCAAGATGTGCTATTGCGGACTCATAGTTCTTATGCGTATCTTGATGTGTTTTTTATGTTGCCGATGATATCTATTTTAACTGGCGTTAGTATATTTTTGTATTCAAAATTTGCAGCCAGTCAAGAAAAGCTAGCCATCATTATGGATAGCATAAGTGTCTTTTTTTTAATAGTAATTTTAATATATGGTATTTTTGACGAAATAGATATTTCATTGATGATAAATAATGGATCAAATATCGTTTTTCTCTCTATTGTAGCCATAAATTTTCTTATACTTTTTATCACTTTAAGTGAGATTTTTACAAGCAGTTTGCTTCATATAAAAATTAGTGGCTTTTACCTTATATCGGCTAGTATTTTATTTACGATGCTAAATTTATTTATTTTCTATAGTCAGATCTCAAATGTAAATTTTGGCCATAAAATAGATTTTTTATATATCGTTCCTTTCTTCTTCTTGATGATAGGTGCTTTTCATTTAAAAGCTAAAAATGAATATGTTACAAATACCGATAAAGATATCTCAATAGGATCAAAATGGCTACCAATAATAATAGTTTTACCTTTGCTATTACAAGAAGATCTAACATCTTTTAGCGCACTTATCTCACTATTTATCTTGGTTGTAAATGCTATTGTTAATTACTATGTTAAAAGCTCTATTGCAAGTAGAAAAATATTAGACTATGAGAGAAATCTTCATAGAGAGATGGAAAAGTCGATGCATGAGCGAACCAATGAACTTATGCTCGCAAATTTAAGACTTCAAGATATGTCCGAGAAAGACTATCTAACAGATCTTGGTAATAGAAATTTTATAGTAAATGAGCTTGAAAGAATGTGCAAAAGCATCTCTGAAGATGAGGAAATCGCAGTTTATTATATAAATTTAAGCCGTTTTAAAAGCATAAATACATCTTATGGGCATGAAATAGGCGATAGAATTTTAAAACTAGTTGCAAAAAGGATACTTGAAGTTTGCAATAGACAAGAGGCCATAGCAAGGATTAGTGCGGACGAATTTATCGTACTAGCAAAAATGGAGATAAATAGTCATACAAAACGCTTAAATCTTGGTATCGCCTTAAAAGATGCTATTGAAAAGCCAATTCAAATAGATAGATATCACTTTGGGCTTAAGTGCATAATAGGCATAGATGTAGCAACAAAAAATAGCACGGCAAATCCAAGAAATATTATAAAAAACGCAGATATGGCAATGTATTACGCCAAGAAAAATCCAGCTTTAAATCCTATGGTTTATAGCGATAAAATTAGCAATGAAATGCACTTAAGCTCAAGCATCGAGATCGCGCTTAAAAAAGCTAATTTGCAAGAAGACCTTCATGTATATTTTCAACCAATATTTGATCTAAAAATCGAAAAAATGATCTACGCAGAGGTTTTTTTATATTGGAAATCAGAAAAATTTGGCTTGATGGAAGCGAGCAAATTTATGAAAGAGGTCAATGTAAATAGCGATATTTTAAATGATATTTGTTCACTTTTAGTTTCAAAGACCATAGAGTATGTAGATAGATGGCAAAAAGAAAAACTCTTGATACCAAAAATAAGTATAAATGTTGCACAGATTCAAATTAAATCAGAAAAATTTGTTTTAGATTTTATTTCTAGCTTACGCTCGCACCATATAAATCCAGAGCTTTTTGAAATAGAATTTGGCGAAGAAATATGGACAAATAATACTAAGACGCTTGATAAAATTTTTTCTATTCTTAAAGAAAATAATATAGATGTTTGCATAGATAATTTTGGCTCTGGATATACTTCATTTATTTATATTAGAAAATACGGTGTTAAGCGTATAAAAATAGCAAGTGAATTTGTTGCTCAAGCATCAAATAGCAAAATAGATGCACAAATCGTATCTGCAATTATTGATTTAGCAAAGGCAATGAAGATAAAAGTTGGCGCAAAAGGAGTAGAAAAAGAAGAAGATATTCATTTCTTAAAAGAGCTTGATTGTAACGAAGTTCAAGGACTTTTCTTATCTCGTCCTATGAGTGCAGAAGAATTTGAAGACCTTGTAAGACAAGATCCTCAAATAATAGCAAAAATTTAAATTTCAGCCTTTATCTCTTCGTTTGATTTTACGACCATACCTGAGCCATGGATCACGCTTGGAACACAACTGGTGCAAATATCAACTTCTTCGCCATTTTTATGAGCGTGGATAAAAACTGCATTTGTATCATCACTGCTTTTTAGTCCGCAAACATTGCAAACCACTAGATCTTTTTCTCTCATTTTTTCTCCTTTGAAATTTTTGCCTATTTTAGCTCCTAAATTTTATACATAAAATGATTTAAGTCAAGCTTGTCTCGTGGCATTTAATAATTTTTTGTTATAATCCTTAAAATTTTAAAAGGCCTAAAATGAATGAAAGAACGATTATTTTAGAGATGTTAAAGATGCAGCAAAGCCTAAATGATGAGACAAATGGGCTTGGCTGGGAAAATGGTTATACTGATAAAAATAAATTAATCAGCTGGAGGCGCTGCATATATATGGAATGTGCTGAGCTAATCGATAGCTTTGCATGGAAACACTGGAAGAGCATCGATGCAAAGACTGATGAGCAAAATTTGCGCATAGAAGTTGTTGATATCTGGCACTTTATAATGAGTCTGGCTTTGCAAATTTATAAATCAAAACAGCTTGGAGATATAGAAACTTTAGCCGATGATATTTGCCAATCAAGCGGTTTTAGTGAGTTTTGCAAAGAGCCATTAAGGATCGAAGACGAGAGCATTTATGAGATAATGAATGATGTTGAGATGCTTATACATGAGTGCAGCGGGTTTGACTACGATATATTTGATATTTTAAAAATTTACTTCTCTATGTCTTTAAAATGTGGCGTAAATTTATACTCACTTTATGAGTGCTACATCGCTAAAAACGTGCTAAATCGCTTCCGTCAAAATAATGGCTACAAAGAAGGTAGCTATAAGAAAAATTGGAACGGACGCGAAGACAATGAAGTGATGAGCGAAATTTTGTCAAATGGCGTTAGTAAGATAGGTGAAATTTACGCCGCACTTGAGCATGAATACAAAAAGGTGAAATGATAAATCTTCTTCGCCTTGGGTTTAAAGATTTTCTTACAGCCAAATTTATAACGTTATCTATCTTGCCACTTTGCCTTAGTATTTTTAGTCTTGCGTGGCTTACGATCTGGGGCGGCGGTGAGATATTTGACCTTTTAAGTGATAGTGCTAAAAACGAAAATTTTGCCTTTTTAGAGCCAAACTCAGCGCTCTCTTTTATAGCTATTAAAATTTTAAGCTTTAGCGCCACAAAATGGATAGTTAGTATACTTTTTTATATTTTGAGCACCTTTTTAACGATCATCATTAGCATAGTAATCGCCCTAATTGTAGCTGGCTTTTTAACTCCAGTTGTTACTAAAGAGATAAACAAAAGACATTACAACTACGTGCTTAAAAGCGAGGTTAGCACGGCTAGAGTGCTAAAGGTGATGATGATTGAGATCATGAAATTTCTTGGGATATTGCTCGTTTGCCTACCGCTTTTATTTGTACCAGTATTAAATTTTTTCATCATAAATGTGCCGTTTTTTTATATCTATTACAAACTTTTACTGATAGACGTTGGCTCAAACACTCTTGATAGCGATAAATTTGAGCTAGCACTGCTTGAAGGTGGCGGGATAAAATTTATAGCTTTTACGCTTTTGTTTTATCTCATCTCGCTTGTGCCGCTTGTGGGACTATTTTTTCAGCTTTATTTCGTGATAGTCTTATCGCACCTCTTTTTTGAGAAAGAAGCACTTATAAAAATTTAGAGCCAGAAGGCCCTAAATTTACGCATAGTAAGATACTTTGTTGCTCTCATTAAGTAATGTGTCAAATAGCCTTTTTGTGGCACTTAGTAGATTTTTGTTTGCATCATTTTTAGCCAGAAGCTCGTCAAACATCTTTAGCATATTATCATTTATGAAATTTTTATGATCCAGATCTTTTGCGTCAGGAAGCATCTGCTTGATCTTGTTTGAAAGCTCGCTTATGCTTTGGCTACTACCCGCGATCTTGTCGCCCTCTTTGACATTTTTCATAAATTCATCAACTTGCGGGCGAATTTGCTTCATCGCCTCTTCGATCTCTTTCATATCTTGCTCGTCTATGCCGTTTCCTTTATATAAAAACTCATAGCCGTATTCGTGCGTGAGAGTAAGACTTCTTTGGCTAGAAGTGCCATTTTTCTGGCTGGAAAATTCCAAACTTTTGTTGTCATACATCGAAAAGCTTATTTCATCGCCTGAGCTAGTTTTCATCGAAAAGCTCATGTTGTTGTAGTTTCCTTGAGAGTAAAAATTTGTTTGCATTTTTAAATCCTTTTGAGGCTAAATCGGCAAAATTTTAATTTCATAAAGCAAAATTTTGTAAAATGCGTCAAAAAAAGGACGGGCGATGTGTTGTTTTGGGACTAGGATCTTTTTGCTTATGCTTATCACTGTTTTAAGCTTTGGCTTTGCTAGGCTCTACCCAGTTTTACCAGTCGTTGGCTATTATTTGATACTTGCAAATTTGCTTGCTATTTTGATGTTTTCACTATTTTTTAAAGGGTTTTTGCCAAGCTTTGTAAAGGTTAATGCGATCCACTATTTTTCGCTAATCGGCGGCTTTTTAGGGGCATTTTTAACGATACTTGTTTTTAAAAAAGTTGCAAAAGATAAATTTACTCTAATAGAGCTTATTATTTTTACGCTTTGGGTGCTAATAATCA
Organism: Campylobacter concisus; assembly: GCF_003048555.1. Lineage (GTDB taxonomy): Bacteria > Campylobacterota > Campylobacteria > Campylobacterales > Campylobacteraceae > Campylobacter_A > Campylobacter_A concisus_AO. The sequence continues at coordinate 5,386 of NZ_PIRR01000009.1, forward strand.
CCATAGTCATATTTAAATTTCAAGTCATTCTTGATATTTTTAGGGGAATTTAGATGGATGAGAGGATAGTTAAATTTTTAAAAAAGATGCACCTTGCAAGTGTATGCGCCATCGATGATGATGGGCAGCCTTATGCCTTTAGCGCATTTTACGCCCTTGATGAGCTAAATTTTAGCCTTTTGCTAGCTAGCTCTGATGAGAGCTCTCATATCAAATTTTTAAAAAACTCAAAGCTTGTTGCTGGTACGGTTGCTCTTGATACAAAGATCGTTGGCAAGATAGAGGGCGTACAGTTTCAAGGAGTGATGAGAGAGGCTAAAGAAAACGAAATAGAAATTTATTTCAAAAGGTTTTTTTATGCAAAGGCAATGAATCCAAAAATTTGGTCTATAAGCCTTGAAAAACTAAAATTTACAAGTAATGTTCTTGGTTTTGGCAAAAAGATAAAGTGGGAAAGAAGCGATAAAATTTAGACGTTAAGCTTATATAAGCTACAATCATTGAAAAATTAAAAAATAAGGAGAATTTATGAAATTTAGCGGGAAAAATGTACTAATAACAGGTGCAAGCAGAGGTATCGGCGCACAGATCGCAAAGACGCTTGCAAATATGGGCTTAAAAGTGTGGATAAATTACCGCTCAAAACCTGAGATAGCAGACGCTTTGCAGGCTGAGATCGAGCAAAATGGTGGCAAGGCTGCAGTGATAAAATTTGACGCAACTGATGAAGATGAGTTTATAAAAGGTATAAATTTGATAGTTGATAGCGATGGCGAGCTAAGCTACCTTGTAAATAACGCTGGCATCACAAATGACAAGCTAGCACTTCGCATGAAAACTAGCGAATTTACAGATGTGATAAATGCAAATTTAACTTCAGCTTTCATAGGATGTAGAGAGGCTTTGAAAGTGATGAGCAAAAAGCGCTTTGGAGCGGTCGTAAATGTCGCATCTATCGTTGGTGAGATGGGAAATGCAGGGCAGGTTAATTATTCAGCCAGCAAGGGCGGACTAATCGCCATGAGCAAGAGCTTTGCAAAAGAGGGCGCAAGTAGAAATATCCGCTTTAACAGCGTAACTCCGGGCTTTATCGAGACTGATATGACGCATGGGCTAAGCGATGAGGTAAAAAAAACTTATAGCGATAATATCCCGTTAAAACGTTTCGGTAGTGCTAGCGAGGTGGCCGAGGCTGTGGCATTTTTACTAAGTGATCACGCGAGCTACGTGACTGGCGAGACGCTAAAAATAAATGGTGGACTTTATATGTAGGTAAATTTCAGACAAGTTTTGAAATTTAAAATAAATAAAAGCGTAAATATTATAAGATAACAGACATTTTTTATAAGGAGACCTTAAAATGGCAGTATTTGAAGACGTAAGAGACGTAGTTGTAGAGCAACTAAGTGTAGATCCACAAGCAGTAAAATTAGAGTCTAAAATCATCGAAGATTTAGGCGCTGATTCACTTGACGTTGTAGAGCTAGTTATGGCTTTAGAAGAGAAATTTGAAGTAGAAATTCCTGATAGCGAAGCAGAGAAATTAATAAGCATTCAAGACGTTGTAAATTATATAGAAAAGCTAGGTAAATAATTAAAATTTACACAGTTTGATTTAAGGAGATGTATTGAAACGAGTCGTTGTAACTGGTATAGGCATGATAAACGCACTTGGTCTTGACAAAGAGAGCTCTTTTAAGGCTATTTGCGAGGGTAAAACAGGTGTGAAAGAGATTACAAGCTTTGATGTAAGTGACTTCCCTGTTAAAATTGCTGCCGAGATAACTGATTTTGATCCAAATAGTATTTTGGACGGCAAAGAGGTGAAAAAAGTAGATCGTTTCATACAGCTTGGCATAAAAGCATCTAATGAAGCTATGGCTGATGCAAATTTTAAAGAGTTTGATGCTCATAAATTTGGAGTTAGTTCAGCAGCTGGTATAGGCGGTTTGCCAAATATTGAGAAAAATTCAATCACATACTTTGAAAAAGGCGTAAAGAGAATTTCGCCATTTTTCATTCCATCAGCACTTGTAAATATGTTAGGTGGCATAGTTTCTATAAATCACGGACTTAAAGGTCCAAATTTATCTAGTGTAACAGCATGTGCAGCAAGTACTCATGCGATATCACAAGCTGCAAAATGCATAATGATCGGTCAAGCTACAAATATGCTAGTTATCGGTGCTGAGTCTACTATCTGTGGCGTTGGCATAGGCGGCTTTGCGGCAATGAAAGCACTATCAACTAGAAATGATGAGCCAAGTAAGGCATCAAGGCCATTTGACGCAAATCGTGATGGTTTTGTAATGGGTGAAGGAGCCGGTGCGCTTGTACTTGAAGAGTATGAGTCAGCTATTGCAAGAGGTGCTAAAATTTACGCTGAAGTAGTTGGATTTGGTGAGAGCGGAGATGCACATCACATCACATCACCAACACTTGAAGGTCCATTAAGTGCGATGAAACAAGCACTTGATATGGCAAAAGGTGTAAAGATAGATTATGTCAATGCACATGGTACTTCAACGCCTGTAAATGATAAGAATGAAACTGCAGCATTAAAGGCAGTTTTTGGTGACAAATGTCCACCAGTTAGCTCAACAAAAGGTCAAACTGGACACTGTCTAGGTGGTGCTGGTGCGATCGAGGCTGTTATATCTATAATGGCAATGAGAGATGGCATTATCCCTCCAACAATAAACTATGAAACACCTGATCCAGAGTGCGATTTAGACTACGTTCCAAATAAAGCTAGAAAAGCTGATATAAAAGCTGTTATGAGCAACTCATTTGGCTTTGGCGGCACGAATGGCGTCGTGATATTTAAAAAGTTGGATTAAGATGTCAAATTATTTAGATTTTGAAAAAAGCATAAAACAAATTGATGAAGATATAGCAAATGCTAAGATCAGAGGCGATGAACATGCTGTTGAAATTTTAAATAAGAATTTATCCAAAGAGATATCAAAAGTATATAAAAATTTAAACGAATATCAACGTTTGCAACTTGCTCGTCATCCAGATAGACCATATTCTATTGATTATATTAATGCGTTTTTGATTGATGGATATGAGATTCATGGAGATAGAGCATTTAGAGATGATCCAGCGATAGTTTGTTACATCGGCTATATCGGAGGCAAAAAGACTATTGTTATAGGCGAGCAAAAAGGCCGTGGCACTAAAAACAAATTAAGAAGAAATTTTGGTATGCCTCATCCTGAGGGTTATCGCAAAGCTCTTAGAGTTGCAAAAATGGCTGAGAAATTTAATCTACCCATTTTATTTCTCATAGACACTCCAGGCGCATATCCAGGTGTTGGAGCTGAAGAGCGAGGACAAAGTGAAGCCATAGCTAGAAATTTATTTGAGTTTGCAAATTTAAAAACTCCAATAGTTGCTGTTGTTATCGGCGAAGGTGGAAGCGGTGGCGCGTTAGCTATTGGTGTGGCTGATAGGCTTGCTATGATGAAAAATTCTGTGTTTTCGGTTATTTCGCCAGAAGGCTGTGCAGCAATACTTTGGAATGACCCAGCTAAACAGGAACAAGCTACAAAATCTATGAAAATAACAGCTGATGATTTAAAAAGTTTATCGCTGATTGATGCCGTTATAGATGAGCCGATAAATGGAGCCCATAGAGATAAAGATGGTGCTGCAAAAGCACTTGCAAATTATTTTATCTCAGAGCTAGCTGAGCTTGAAAAGCTTGATATAAATGATCTTGTTGCAAAAAGAATAGAAAAAATTCTCTCTATCGGAGCATTTGAAGAATAAATTTATAGTCACAACAATTTTATAAGAATACTTATCAAATTTGTTTGTGGCATTATCTACTAAAATACTAAAACAATTTAAAAATCGATATAAATTTAATCGATTTAATAGCCATAATTTTTATACTAGCTTTTATATCTTTAAGATTTAAACACTAAAATTGTTAATGTTAAATCCACATAAAGAGTATTAATGAATAAATTTCAAGAAAAATATATCACTCTTTCAAAAGAATATTATAAAAATAATGGCAATGCTTCTAGCATTGAGGCACTCTATCAGTTTAAAGAAGAGTTGGAAAATTGTGACGACATTTGTGCAAAGTATGTTTTAGTCGATGTTTATCAGCTTTTATCTATGAGAAAGAGTGCTTACGACTTACTTTTAAAAATACATGACAAAAGTGATAAAAAGCAGCTAAAGACACTTGGCTATCTAGTGCAATTCATTGACGAAAATGATAAATGGGCGCTGCCTCGCCCAAAAAGTAGAGGTCAAATTTTGGCTCAAAAAGACAAAGCCATCACGCTACCAAAATTTATCTACCATCCTAATCCTTTAAAAACTGGCGCATTTAAAGATGATATGAGTGTCATCTGCGAGTGTTGCGGCAAAAGCATAGAAATTTACTATAATAACGGCATCTATAGCGAGCAAGATGTCACCTATCTTTGCCCAGCCTGCATCGCAAATGGCGCGGCTGCCAAGAAATTTGACGCTACATTTGTACAAGATGCTGATAAACTAACTACAAGTGATGCTAAAAAGGATGACGAACTCTTTAGAAGAACCCCGGGTTACGAGAGCTGGCAGGGCGAGCATTGGATAGCTTGTTGTGATGATTATTGCGAATTTTTAGGTGATGTTGGTACAAAAGAGCTCGAAGAATTGGGCATAGCAGACGAGGTCTTTGAGGACTATGCAAAAAGGGCCGAATACGACGATAAAATGCTACGCGAACATCTTGTTAAAGCTGGCGATATTGCTGGATATTTGTTTCGTTGTTTGCATTGTAAGAAGTATCATATATACGTTGATGCTTGTTAAAGAGGAAAATATGGATATTGCAAAAATTTCTAAAGGTTGTAAAGAACGTGGACTGGATGAACTTTTTAAGCTTTTATCGCCACTAGCAAGAAATGCCATAAGGATAGATACGCAAGCTAAAAATGACGATGATATCGCCGTTGGAGCGTCTAAATTCGGTGGCTTGCCAGATCTGCCAGATGGTTTATCGTGGCCTTCAAATGAAAATGGCGCTTTGAGTTTTGTGGCACAGATAAATTTTGCTGAAGCTAGCAAATTTGACATTGACTCACTATTGCCAAAAAGCGGAATGCTCTATCTCTTTTATGATAGAAATTTGCGTGTTTGGGGCTATGATCCTGCCGATAAAAATGGCTTTGCAGTGATCTTTTCTGATGTAAATCATGGACCACTTTCTCGCAGGAGAGCGGAGAGCTTAGAGGGAGAAAATTTCACATTTAATGCGCGCTTGCTCAGCTTTAAAAATGAGATCAATTTGCCAAATTTACAAAGCTCAATTGTGCCATTTAGTAAAATTAGTGAGGCTGAGTGGGAGGCCTATCATGAAGTTATTGAGCCAAGCTGGCAGGCTAAAGAAAATAAGCTCCTTGGACATTCTGATAATGTCCAAGATGGCATGGAGCTAGAGTGTGAGCTGGTTGCAAATGGACTTAGCTGTGGTGATAGTAGCGCTTATCACCACCCAAGAATAGCGGAATTTGAGAAAAATTCTGCCCAGTGGCAACTACTTTTACAGATAGATAGTGATGATGAGGGCGACATGGACTGGGACGGAGAGGGCAGAATTTATCTGTGGATAAAGAGGGATGATCTGGTAGCGCGCGACTTTAGCAAGACGTGGCTAGTTTTGCAGACAAGCTAAGGTTGCCAAATTTATAAAAGATAAAAATTAAAATTTATAGAGAAATTTTATACTAGGGTTACACAATAAATTTTTACTAACGTTTTTAGTGCGATTGCCAAAATTTCACTGCCATTTCTACCACTAACTACTTAAATATATAAAATAATCAAAGATGGTAATGCCCAAATTTAGGCAAAATTTAGTAAAATCCTTAAAAAATTTAAAGGCAAAATATGTTTAATGGCTTGATCAGGGAGTTTGCCGAGGTCATTAGCTACTCGCAAAATGTTTTACGGCTAAAGGCAAATTTTCGTCCAAATTTAGGCGATAGCATTGCTGTAAATGGCGCTTGCCTGAGCGTAATAAAACTATATGAAGATGGCTTTAGTGTGGAGCTAAGCGCAGAGAGTAGGGCAAATATCGCGGTTGAAAATTTAAAAGAAAGAGTGCATATCGAGCCAGCTATGAAGCTAGGAGACCGAGTAGATGGGCATTTGATGCAAGGACATATCGATTTTATCGGTAAAATTTCAAATATCAAAAAGAATGAGAATGGGGTTGATTTTTACATCGACTTGCCGCGTGAGGCTATGAGTTTGATGTCAAATAAAGGCTCGGTGGGTGTTGAGGGCGTGAGTCTAACCATAAATGAAATTTTGCCAAAGGGTATAAGGCTCACAATCATACCAATCACTTTTAGAGATAGCCTTTTTGGTACTTTTAAGGTCGGTAGACGCGTAAATATCGAAAGCGATCTTTTGGCTCGATACGTAGCTAGGCAGCTTTTTTGTAAGCAAGATAGCACCCTTAGCTGGGACGATGTTGAGCGAATTTCTAGCCTTTACTAGGTGGATAAAATGCGTAAAAATTTAGAGATCGTCTTTGATAAAAATGGCGTATTAGCCGGCTTTACAAATAGATTTGGCGGTGTGAGTGAGGGCACTTTTGAGAGCTTAAATTTAGCAGATCATGTTGGCGATGATCCGCTAAAGGTCGCACAAAATCGTGAAATTTTAGCAACGGCTCTTGGCATTATGCCTATTAATTTAAAATTTATGAACCAAATCCACTCAAATAAAGTGGAAATTTTGCAAGATTTTAACGATACCCTACCTCCGTGTGACGGTGTGATAACATCATTAAAAGACGTAGCACTTTGCGTCTTAGTCGCTGACTGTGCGCCTGTTTTGATAATAGATGAACATCTTGGCGTAGTCGCAACTGTGCATGCGGGACGCGCAGGTGTTACTAGTAAAATTTGCACAAATGCAGTGGGGCTGATGACGAGTGAGTTTGGTTGCTGTGCTAATAATTTACGCGTATTTATAGGCGCAAATATTAAAGTGCAAAACTACGAAGTAGGCAAGCTAGATATTGGTGAATTTAACCGATATAAAAATGATGGAAAATTTGATATAAACGCAGCTTTATTAGACGAATTTACTAAGCTTGGAGTAGAGCAAATATCGCTAGATCCTCGTTGCACTTTTGAGAGAGATGAATTATTCTCATACCGCAAACAGAGTAGGACTGGGCGTTTTTGCGGATTTGTGATGAATAGAGCCACATCGGTAAATACTAAAAAATAAAAGCAAATTTTTAGCTTCATTACTTGCCTGTTAAAATTTGCCAGCTAAATTGTATTGAACGTTTTGATATTTAATTTGATCTAAAAAATGGCTAAATATAATAATTTTTAGCTACAATTTGACATCAAATATCAAAAATAACAATAAGGAAAATCATGAAAATAGGTAAAATTTTGACCGCCATTATGTTAACGGGAGCCTTTTGTATGGTGCAAGCACATATGTTTTGGGTAGATGGAGCTAATAATGAAAAGCTAGGAAAATTTATCGCAAACATGGGTTATAGCGACGATTTTCCAAAGCTAGCGCCTATTATGGCCGAACGCATCCATCTTTTTGCGCCAATTACTGTAATAAGTAAAGATGGTAGCAAAAAGAAGCTTACACAAAGTGGCGAGAACTACCGCTACGAGGGCGAAAGATTAGACAAAGGCATATATATCTTACTAGCACAGCAAAATCCTATGTATTCGCTTAAAAAACGTAGTGATGGCAAGTGGCTAATAGACAAAACAAAGCTTGATCTAAAGGATCTAAGCGATATACAGATTTGTCGGCTGATGACGATAACATCTAAGAGAGTCTTAAATTTAGGTGAAACAAACGACTTCGTAACTAAACCTGTTGGAGTTAAAATTGAGATCGTACCGCTACAAAACCCAGCGGAATTTAGAGTAGATAAGCCTTTTAAATTGCAGGTTTTTGCTGATGGAAAGCCGCTAGAGCGAGCTAAGCTAACTGGTACTTTTGTTGGGTTTTTAGACCATAAGCATGCGTTTCATGGTGTGACTGATGAGCAAGGCATCACTGAAGTGTTAGTTCTAAGACCAGGATTTTGGGTATTTGAAGTGATTTATGAAAGACCTTATCCAGATGCTGCGAAGTGTGATAAAGAGACGTTAAAAACGACGCTTAGTTTTGAGATAAAAGAATAAAAGTTTGATATAAATTTGAGTCCGAATTTATTATAAATTTTTATAATTGCTTTATAATTTTGAAAGTAGAGAAAGAATGCCTTACGAAAACTTTAAATCAAAAAATCCTCTTGTGCTAAAAATCACTACAAACGCAAGAAAATTTGGCGTAGAAACGCTACAAAACGAGGAGTTTGTAAGCATTCTTTTAAATGCCAAGAAGCTTGAAATTTCATCCGAACAAAGGCAAGCAATGGCAGAAATTTTTGCTAAGTTAATAAAAATCGAAGAAGACTCGCAATTAAGTAAATAAACTTTAGTTTAAATTCATATTATTTTAAGTATAATCCCCCTTTATTTCACACACGACAATCCTAAATTTGGTTGTGCGAAAGCATTAATGGTCGTGGAGGATAAAACTAAATTCAAGGCAAAATGCCTAAAACAAGGAGAAACTCATGGTAACTATGAGAGATTTATTAGAGTGTGGCGTACATTTTGGTCACCAAACACGCCGCTGGAATCCAAAGATGAAAAAATTTATCTTTGGCGAGAGAAAAGGTATCTATATTATAGATCTACAAAAGACTATCCGCTACTTCCGCTACACTTACAACATCGTTCGTGACGCAGCTGCTGAAGGCAAGTCAGTGCTATTTGTCGGTACTAAAAAACAAGCTATCGACGCTATCAAAGAGTACGCTGAAAAATGTGGAATGCCTTATGTAAATCACCGCTGGTTAGGTGGTATGATGACAAACTTTGGTACTATCCGCCAGTCTATCCGCAAACTAGAAGTTATCGAAACTATGGAAGAAGATGGTTCGATAAATTTGTTAACTAAAAAAGAGGCTTTGATGCTTCGCCGCAAAAAAGAGAAACTTATCGCAACTCTTGGCGGTATCCGCAATATGAAAAGCCTACCTGATATGATATTTGTCGTTGATACAGTTAAAGAAAAGATCGCCGTTCAAGAGGCAAATCGCCTAAAAATCCCAGTTGTAGCACCGATCGATACAAACTGCGATCCTGATGTTGTTGATTATCCGATCCCAGGAAATGACGATGCTATCCGCTCTGTTCAGCTTTTCTGCCAAGAGATGGCTGAAGCGATCAACGAAGGTAAATCACTTCTTGAGCAAGATGGTGGAGAGCAAGCTGCTGGTGAAGAAGTAAGCCAAGATGAGAAAGACGCAGTTGTGGCTGAGGCTATGAGCGAAGAAGACTTTGGCGAGGACGAAGAGTAATGGAAATAACTGCACAAATGGTAAAAGAGCTCCGCGAATCAACCGGAGCTGGCATGATGGACTGCAAAAAGGCACTTAGCGAAGCAAATGGCGACATGGAAAAAGCTGTTGATATCCTTCGCGAAAAAGGCCTAGGTCAAGCTGCTAAAAAGGCTGACCGCCTTGCAAGCGAGGGCTTAGTAAGTGTTGAAGTTTGCTCAAAATGCAAAAAAGCAACTATCAGCGAGATCAATTCTGAGACTGACTTCGTTGCTAGAAATCCACAGTTTCAAGCGCTTGCAAAAGACACAACAGCTCACATCCAATCAAGTGGCATAAAAACAGTTGAAGAGCTAAATGCGAGCACTTTAAATGGTGTTAAATTTGAAGATTATTTCAAAACTCAGATCGCAACTATCGGTGAAAATCTTGTAGTGCGCCGCTTTGAGACTATTACCGCTGATGATAAGGGCGTGGTAAATGGCTATGTTCACTCAAATGGCCGTGTTGGCGTACTTATCGGTGCAGCTTGCGAAAGCGTAGAAGTTGCAAATAAAGCAGCTGATTTTATAAGAAATTTATGTATGCACGCAGCTGCTATGAAGCCAAGCGTTATAAGCTACAAAGACCTTGATAAAGAGTTTGTTGAGAAAGAATTTATAGCACTTCGCGCTGAACTTGAAAAAGAAAATGAAGAGCTAAAACGCCTAGGCAAGCCACTTCATCACATCCCTGAGTATGCTAGCCGCTGCCAGATAGGTGATGCTGAGCTTGCAAAAGCTACAAAAGCGATCGAAGAAGAGCTAAAAGCTGAGGGCAAACCTGAGAAAATTTGGGACAAGATCATCCCTGGTAAGATCGAGAGATTTTATGCTGATAACACAGTGCTTGACCAACGCCTCACACTTTTAGGCCAGTTTTATGTAATGGACGATAAAAAGACTATTGAACAAGTTATTGAAGAAAAAAGCAAAGAGCTTGGTGGCAAGATCGAGATCGTAAAATACGTTCGTTTTGAACTTGGCGAAGGCTTAGAGAAAAAAGTAGATGACTTTGCTGCAGAAGTTGCTGCTCAAATAGGCTAATGGAAATTTTAAGAGCGTCTAATCTAGGCTTTGCGTATGATTATACGCTCTTTAATAATATAAATTTAACTCTCAATCAAAAACAAAGTATCGCGATAACCGGCGTTAGCGGTTGTGGCAAATCAACACTTTTGCACATACTTTCAACACTCTTAAAACCAAATTTTGGCGAGGTTATATATCAAGATAGATCGATCTATGAGCTTTTTCAAAACGAGCTTTTGGCCATTAGAAGGCTTCATTTTGGTATCATTTTTCAGTCGCACTATCTTTTTAGAGGCTTTAGCGCTTATGAAAATATCGAGCTTGCAAGCATCTTATCTGGCGAAAATATAGAAAAAAATGATCTTGAAGCGCTTAAAATTTCAAGTGTGATAAATCAAAAAGTTGGCGAGCTAAGTGGCGGTCAGCAGCAGCGTGTCAGTATCGCTAGAGTGCTTACCAAAAAGCCAAAGATCATCTTTGCAGACGAGCCAACGGGCAACCTTGATAAGCAGACGGCAAATGAAGTGATGCAAGTTTTATTTGACTATATAAATGAAAATAACGCTGCCCTTGTTCTAGTTACTCACGACAACGACCTAGCCGCTAAATGCGACAATTCATACAAGCTTGAGAACAAAGAGCTTGTGCAAATTTCTTAAATTTTAAAAACTAAAATTTATTATTTTATCGTTAATATTTTTATAAATTTTTCCAATTTAGATTTATCTCTATCTTTATAATATAAATTTGTATTAAAAGCTTTATGTAAGAAGTAGAAACAGGCAAACTTAAATCGCTTGCTTGATGAATAGAAAATTTAGACTTATCCAGCCATACCACCAGCTGGTTTTGAGCGTCTTTATGACTTTTTGTTTTAAAAAATTCCTTTTCTTCTTTTGTAGGTTTATATTCATCTTTGAAGATTTTTTCTTAGCATCAATCTTTTGCTCTAGCATATTCTTATCATAAATTTTATATGTTAGCTTTCGGTATTCAGGGTAATTTCTAAAGCTAGCCTTATATCCTGCATCATAGTGGTAGCTTACACACATTAGTTCTTTATTACTATCAAGTAGTTGTTTGTGGTGAGTATGTATCTTTTGAATTTGTGCTGAAGTGTTGTTATCTATTACATTTGTATGGAGCTAGTGCCACTATTATCAAATACGAAATACTCGCGATTTTTTATATTCTTATGCCAATCAATCGCATCAGGATTACCAAAGAAATATACTCAGCCCTCTAAAATATCATCTTTGCCTCTGTTAGAGTGTATTTTGCAATATCGTCATGTGGTATGTTGCAGTCTACACATCTTGCTTTAATACCTGTTTTGCCATTATCACTGTGGACGTCATCATTGTATGCAATGACCACAGAATCCATCTCATGGCAAGCTACATAGAATTTATTCCTACTATCAAGTACATAATGAACTAGTAAAACAACTATAAATCCAACGTCCCACTTATAAAGATTATAAGAGCTAATAGTTTCTTTGAAATTTTTATGGTGTTACCACCATCTATTATGGAGTTTTATGCTCATGGTGCTCAGAGCACATATTTGTTGATTCTTATAAAGTTGGACTATCATGAACTGATTTATGAGAATTTACTTTTAGAGTTTCCATGAATTTCAGTCTATCAGCTAAGAGCTTTTCACTCTTATGACAGGATAAATAGCTATTATCGCCGATCTCTTTAAATTTGCTAGGATTATCGTCTTGATTTTGATGGCAAATACAATCAAAGCTTAAATGTTCGCGATGAGGCTTTAGCTTATGCCTAGCTCTTAGCTCGTCAGAAACTACTATCTTTGTAATATTTAGATCGCTCTTTGGTATGTCAGTACCAATCTATTAAGATAAATTAATATAAAAGTGTGCCAGTGACTACCAATGCATTATTCTAAAAGAATTTATAAGCGAATAGTCGGACTTTATAATTAGAGAAATTTTGTACTTTATGATAAGAGAGAAGGGCTTTAAATTTCTTCTTTGATTTTTTTATAAAGCTCTAAAATCTCATCTTTTTTAATAATAAAGCTATTTTTATTTGCTATTAGATAAGCTGAGCTTTGCATGATATCACCAGCGATCTTTAGTCCGTTTTGTTTCATGGTTGAGCCGGTCTCGACTACATCAACTATCGCGTCGCTTAAGCCAACTAATGGTGCAAGTTCGATCGAGCCATAAAGCTTGATGATCTTTACAGCTACGGCTTGTTTTGTAAAATAATTTCTTGTTATATTTGGCATTTTTGTGGCTATTTTTAGCTCCGGCTGGTTTAGATCTAGTTCAGAGTCGTTTTTTATGCCAATACAAACTTTACACTGTCCGATTTTTAAATCCAGTAGCCTTACAACGTTTGGCTTGTGTTCTTCAAGTACGTCAAGTCCCACCACACCAATATCAGCTGCACCTTCTGTGACATAAGTTGGGATATCTTGGTTGCGAACCATTAAAAATCTAAAATTTCCTTCTTCAAGAATTAGTTTTCTGTCTTCAAATAAAAAACTTGAACCAAAAATTTTTCTAAAAATTTCTAGTGTTGCCTCAGCTATTCTTCCCTTTGGTAGTGCTACTGTTATCATATTATCATATCTTTCTTTTCGGTTATTAGCTTTTGCATGGCACGAAAAACTAGCATCTTGTCGCAAATAGCATTTTTAAAGAATTTTGACAAAAAGTCGCCATCTCCACCAGTAAAATAGACTTTTTTATCGCCGGCTAGTTTATCTAGTAGAGTTATTATCGGTTTAATAATGCCATAACTCACAGCATCGGCTGTTTTTTGTGGTAGAGCATCTATGTCAATTTGTGAATTTATAGTGATATCAAGTCGTGGCGAGATACTTTTGTAGGCATTTAGCATACTTGAAATGCCTGGCAAGATATATCCTCCAAGATGGATAGAGTTTGCCATAATGTCAACCGTTATCGCGCTTCCAGCATCGACAATTACGCCATTATTTATAGAGTAGCATGCAGCGATTCTATCTACGCCTAGACCCTGATATATTGTATCAATAGTAAAAAATGGTTCTAAATTTACAAACATTTTATTATCTTTTAAAAGATTTAAAATTTCATCATTTACGGATATAAAATATACTTTTTTCTCTAGTTTATAGCTTTTAAACTCAGAAATTTTCATACGTGAGATTTTGCCATCTTCTAAAAATGTAGCGTTAGTATTGCCTATATTACACAAAATCATAACATCGCCAATTATTATCTTGTAGCTCTTTTAAGGCTTTAGAGCAAATTTCAGAGCTGTAAAATATAGTTTTTTTTCTTAGATTTGTTTGGAATTTTACCTCTATTTTTTTAGAAATTTCTTCAAGCTCCAAAGCCTCTTTGCGTAGCAATCTACTTTTTGCTGTTCTTAAAAAGACAAGATTGTAAAAGCTCTTATTGTCCACTCCCCAAAAGATATCAAGCGTCTTTTTTGTGCTAAATTCACTTGTGTTAAGTTCTTTGATATCTTTTAAGAGAATTTTTTTGGCTTCAAAAAGCTCCCAAATTTTTTGGTTCATTGCCCTAAATTAACAAGCTCATTATCATAATAAAAGGCACCATTGCCCATAAAGCTTTTATCTTTTATCTCATCGCTAAATTCATAAATTTCAGCTCCACTGAGGTCTAAATTTGTTTTTATAACGTAGCCTGTTTTTTCGATTACGTAAAGCTTATTGTTGATAATAGTAGCTGCTGAGAAGATGGCAAATTTGAAATTTACTTTATTTTGCTCTTTTAGCATAAGATTTGTTCTTACGATCGTACCATCTTTTTTAAAGATATAAATTTCATCGTTATTAACTAATACATCTTTGATCTCGCCGTCATAATAAACTGTTTGACTTGGGTTAATGACGATAAGTTTTTTAGCTGTAGCTGCTATTAGGTTATCGCCTTCAACGCCTAAAAATATGATGTTATTAAAGAAATTTTCAGAACTTACGACCACGTCACGTAAAATTCTACCAGTCTCTTTTTGTACTATATAAATTTTGCCATCTAATGCCGGATAAACGATAAGCGAGCTCATAAAAAATGGCGCTACGATCCTTGAATCAACTGCTGCTATATTAGACGAGCTATATTCCATTATTGTTGTTGCGGTATTTATGTCTATTAGATAGATGTGGTTTGCCGCGCTGATAGCTGCTAATAGGTTTTGATCAAGAGAGGCAGCAACAATTGCTGTTGGAAATTTATTGCTATAAACGCTGCGTCCGTTAGGATCTGTCACATTTAGATCGCCATTTATACTAGCTGAGATGATAAAGCCGTTGTTTTCATTTAAAAAATTAAAATTTTCAGGCAACTTGATGTTTGTATTTAGACCATTTTTGGTGATAATATTGCCGTTATCAAGAGTGGCACCATTTGCATTTGCTGATTTGATATAAGATGGCATATCTTTTGACAAAGAAATTTTGCCAGAGGTTTGAGCTGGCTCGAAATATTGTCTTTTTGTGCCACATCCGCTTAAAACTAAAGCCAAGGCAAAAGCCAAGAAAAGAGTAATTTTTTTCATTATTTTATTCCCTGATAGTGTTTTAAATTTTTAACTAAAGTTTGAAGTTGAGAGTCGAGTGAAATTTTATTAAACTCATCATTTGCTTCTTTGATTTTATTTTGTTTTAAAAGCTCAAAACCTTTTAAAAGTGTGCTATATTCGCTTAAAATTTGAGTGTTTGCATTACCATTTTGTGAAAGAATGATATCTTTTACTATAGGATTTACTTTTAAATTTACAAGCTCGCTAATGCCATTTGTCTCATTTTTATCAAGCTTTTGCTGAAGTGAAAAAAGTGCATATAAATTTGGTTCTTTTTCTTTTAAAATGCTTAAGGCATTTGTATCGTTTGGATTTAAAATCAGCTTTGAGTAAGCCAAATTTGCATCTTCAATTCTATTATCATTTATTATTTTGTTCGAATAAAATCCAATAATTGCAATGACGGCAACAATAATGGCAATTATCATAAATTTTTTATACTTTCTAAAGAAACGCTCACCTTTGATCATGCTTTCTAAAAACTGTTCTTGAGCACCAATCTCTTGTTTTATCTGTGTTAGATCTTCTTTTATAGCCAACGCTTTTCCTTTATTTTTAAAAAATTTTAATTCGCAGATTTTAACATAATTAAATTAAAACTATCCCAAAATTAAAGCTTGAATGTGATATAATGGCTCAAAATTAATTAATAAGGTTACTTATATAATGCAAATAGATGACACTCTTTTAAATAAATTAGAAAAACTTTCTGCCTTACAAATCAGTGATGAAAAAAGAGAAGAAGTAAAAAAACAACTAAGCGAGATTGTATCTTTTGTTGATATTTTAAATGAACTTGATCTAAGTAGCGATGAAGCTGTAGTTAGCTCTATAAAAGGTGGCACGCCTTTAAGAGAAGATGAGCCAAGACCAAGTGATGTGATTGATACGATCTTAAAGTACGCTCCTTCACGTGAAGGGCATTTTTTTGCTGTACCAAAAATAATAGAATAATGGTAAAGATATGGATCTAATCGAACAGCTTCAGGCGAAGAATTTAAGTGTAAAAATACCAGAAGATAATAACCTTAATAATCTTGCTGGCGATATAAAAACACTTTTAAAAACTGTTGTAAGTGATAAGGCAAGCGATCTTCACCTTGTTTCAAGATCTGAGCCGCAAATAAGAGTAGATGGTGCTTTAAAGCCCATTGATTTTGGCATATTAAGTGGTAAGGATATAGAGAATTTATGTTTTGCTTTGATTACTGATGAACAAAAAAGTGAGCTTGAGAATAATAAAGAGCTTGACTTTGCGATTGAGCTTCCAGATATTGGTCGCTTTCGTGGCAACTATTACTATACCATGAATGGTGATTTAGCTGCTGCTTTTCGTATAATCCCAATCAATATCCCATCTCTTGATGAGTTAAATGCCCCACAAATTTTTAAACATATTATTAAGCGTGAAAAAGGTCTTATTTTGGTTACCGGACCGACAGGAAGTGGTAAATCAACAACTCTTGCAGCCATGCTTAATGAGATAAATTTAAATTATAGAAAGCATATTATTACAATTGAGGATCCAGTCGAGTTTGTGCATAACAATAAAAAAGCTCTATTTTCTCATAGAAATATCGGCACTGATGCAACTTCTTACTCAAGGGCTCTAAAATCTGCGGTTCGTGAAGATCCAGATATCATACTTGTAGGCGAGATGAGAGATAGAGAGACGATTTCAACGGCTATTACGGCGGCTGAGACTGGACACTTAGTCTTTGGTACGCTTCACACAAATTCGGCCATTCAAACTATAAATAGGATCGTTGATAGTTTCGATGGGAGCGAGCAATTACAAGTAAGAAATATGCTTAGCGTTTCGCTAACTGCTGTCGTTTCACAAAGTCTGATCCCAAAGATAGGCGGTGGAAGGTGTGCTGTGCATGAAATTTTAATAAACAATATGGCTATCTCAAACTTGATACGTGAAAACAAAATACATCAAATTTACTCTCAGATGCAGCTAAATCAACAACAAACTGGTATGAGTACGCAAACCCAGGCTTTGATGAAAGTACTAAAAGAGGGTAAGATTACAAAAGAAAATGCGCTAGCTTATTCAACTAGCCAGCAAGAACTTCAAAATTTAATAGGAACTATATAATGGATTTAGTAACATGGTTTGATATTATTATTATTGCTCTTGTCTTGATGCTTGGCATAAAAGGCATATTAAATGGACTTATCAAAGAAGCTTTCGGACTTATCGGACTTATCGGTGGCTTAATTATAGCTAGCAGGTTTTCAGATCTATCTGGTGAGTTTATAACTAAAAATATATATAAATTTGAAAATCCTTCATTTTTACAGTTTGTTGCATTTATCTCTCTTTGGCTAGTTTTTTGGCTAGTTTGCTTACTAGTTGGTAAATTTTTATCAAAAATAGTTTCAGTAAGTGGGCTTGGTTTTTTGGATAGACTTGGTGGATTTGTTATGGGAAGTGGAAAAATTTTCTTAACATTTTCGGCAGTAGTTGCTGTAATATCTGGCACTTCGCTAAATAATATAATTGCTCCTTATTTTGCGAACAGTAAAGTTTATCCGGTTTTGATAGAAACTGGCAAATGGATAACAAATCTTGATGTGAAAAATATCAAAAGTGAGTTAGATGAGATAGTGGCAAGACCAATGGATACAAATAAAACTGACGCATTTATCTCAATGGATGCAAATGCTAGTGTAAATACCGACTCTAATATCACAAAAGGGGAATAAAATGATAGAAAATTTAGAATATGATGCGTTGCTTGAGAAATTCAAAAGAGTGCTTCGCGACAATGGTTTAAAATATACGAAACAGCGTGAAATTTTACTAAAAACGCTATACAACAATGGCGAACACTTTACTCCAGAAAAACTTTATCTTTTTATAAAAGAAACGCACCCTGAGCTAAATATTGGTATCGCAACTGTTTATAGAACACTAAATCTACTTGAAGAATCAGAAATGGTGACATCAATCAGCTTTGGTTCACAAGGTAAAAAATTTGAGCTTGCCACAAAGCCACATCACGACCATATGATATGCAGAAAGTGCGGCCTTATCATAGAATTTGAAGATCCAATGATAGAAAAAAGACAAATCAGTATTGCAAAAGATCATGGCTTTAAACTAACTGGTCATATGATGCAGCTTTATGGAATTTGTGAAAAATGCTCAAAAAATAATATAAAGGGAAAGTAAGGTGATATTTGACAACCAACATGAGATTCAACGACTACAAAGCATAGATGAGCTAAGAAATTTAGGTATTAATCCATATCCGCATTTTCTTAGAAGAGATATGAATATCTCTAAATTTAGACTAAAATTTAACTACATTAATGATACGGAAGAGAAAAAGGCCGAAGGTCAGCTAGTAGGTCTTGCAGGTAGAATAAAACTAATTCGTGATGCTGGAAAAGCGGTTTTTGCAAATATCGAAGATGAAGATGGAAATTTACAAATTTACTTTAGCAATAAAACGCTTGATCCAGAGTGGTTTAAAATTGTTAAAAAATACGTAGAGATAGGCGATATCGTCTATGTCAGAGGTTATGCATTTATAACAAGAACTGGCGAATTTTCCATGCATGTAAGCGAGCTTAGCCTTGCTTCAAAGTCGATAAGCCCACTTCCTGAGAAGTATCATGGACTAGTTGATGTTGAGACAAGATATCGCCAAAGATACCTTGATATGATAATGAACCCTGAAGTTAGAGCTGATTTTAAAAGACGCTCGGTGATTATAAGTACGATTAGAAGATTTTTTGAAGAAAAAGGCTTTTTAGAAGTTGAAACACCGATGCTACACCCAATAGCAGGCGGTGCAAACGCAAAGCCATTTATCACTTTTCACAATGCCCTTGGGGTCGAGAGATATCTAAGGATCGCACCTGAGCTATACCTCAAACGCCTTATAGTAGGTGGCTTTGAGGCTGTTTATGAGATGAATAGAAATTTTAGAAATGAAGGAATGGATCTTACTCATAATCCTGAGTTTACAAGTATAGAGTTTTACTGGGCATACCACAACTACCACGATTTAATGGGTATCACAGAGGATCTTTTTAATGTCATTTTAGACAAGCTGGATATGGAAAAAGTTGTAAATTTTGACGGCATGGAGATTGATTTTAGTAAGCCATTTAAGCGAATAAGCTACAAAAAAGCTCTCGTTGAGATCGGTGGACTAGATGAGAATATCATAAATGACAAAGATAAAATTTTAGCAAAACTAAGAGCTGATGGCCTTGAAGCAAATGAGAAGCTTGATCTTGGTCACTTGCAGGCTGAATTATTTGATAACTACGTAGAGAGTAAGCTTATACACCCGACATTTGTTATTGATTATCCGATTTCGATCAGCCCACTTTCAAGAAGAAGTGACGCAAACCCTGATGTGGCTGAGAGATTTGAGCTATTTATCGCTGGTCGTGAGCTAGCAAATGGCTTTAATGAGCTAAATGATCCAATCGATCAATACAACCGCTTTAAAGCGCAAATCGATGCTAAAAATGCAGGCGATGACGAGGCACATGAGATGGATGAGGACTATGTAAAAGCCCTAGGATACGGCATGCCACCAGTTGCAGGTGAGGGTATAGGCATCGATAGGCTCGTGATGCTTTTAACGGATAAAAAATCAATTCGCGACGTTGTACTCTTCCCAGCGATGAGGCCACTTAAAAATGAGATAAAGGAGAATGAAAAATGAGTTTGCAAAGCTATGATAAGGACATTTACGATCTAGTAAATTTAGAGTTAAAACGCCAATGTGATCACCTTGAGATGATTGCTAGTGAAAATTTTACATATCCAGAAGTTATGGAAGTAATGGGCTCAATCCTAACAAACAAATATGCTGAAGGCTATCCTGGCAAAAGATATTATGGTGGCTGCGAATTTGTAGATGAGATCGAGCAAATAGCTATTGATAGATGTAAAGAGCTTTTTGGATGTGAATTTGCAAACGTTCAACCAAACTCAGGCTCTCAGGCAAACCAAGGTGTTTATGGCGCTTTACTTAATCCAGGCGATAAAATTTTAGGCATGGATCTAAGCCATGGTGGACATTTGACACACGGTGCAAAGGTCAGCAGCTCTGGTAAGATGTATGAGAGCTTTTTCTATGGCGTCGAGCTTGATGGCCGCATAAACTACGATAGAGTCATGGATATCGCAAAGATAGTAAAACCAAAAATGATCGTTTGTGGCGCAAGCGCATACACAAGAGAGATTGAGTTTAAAAAATTCCGTGAGATAGCCGATGCTGTTGGGGCGATACTCTTTGCAGATGTTGCTCACATTGCTGGTCTTGTTGTTGCTGGTGAGCATCAAAGTCCTTTCCCATACTGTGATGTCGTAAGCTCAACTACGCATAAAACATTAAGAGGCCCAAGAGGCGGTATCATTATGACAAACAACGAAGAGTATGCTAAGAAGATAAATGCCTCTATTTTTCCAGGCATTCAGGGCGGACCACTAGTTCATGTCATCGCAGCAAAGGCAGTTGGCTTTAAGCACAACCTTAGCCCTGAGTGGAAAATTTATGCTAAACAAGTAAAAGCAAATGCTAAAAAATTAGGCGAAGTGCTAATAAAAAGAGGCTTTGATCTAGTGAGCGGCGGTACCGATAACCATCTAATTTTGATGAGCTTTTTAAACCGCGAATTTAGCGGTAAAGACGCTGATATCGCTCTTGGAAATGCCGGTATAACAGTAAATAAAAATACGGTTCCAGGCGAGACAAGAAGCCCATTTATCACAAGTGGTATACGTGTTGGTAGTCCTGCTCTTACGGCTCGTGGCATGAAAGAGGCTGAGTTTGAGCTAATAGCAAACAAAATAGCTGACGTGCTAAGCGATATAAACAACACATCTTTGCAAGAGAAGACAAAAGCTGAGCTAGTTGAACTTGCTCATAAATTTATAATCTATGATAAAGCGACATTTTGATGCAAAGTATTGATACGGCACTTATAAAGATTATTACAACTCACTACTATATCAAGCGTGATACGATCGTTAATAAAATAGAATACAGAGGCAAAATTTTCTTTGATAAATTTGAAAAGATAAATGAGCCACTGACCTATAATATTATGAAAGAGCATGAAGAGGGTAAGGCCGTTATCGCACACTCTTTAATAAATGCATACGATAAAGTTGAAAATATAGTCTTTGACTATAACGGCAGAACCCCTGATAGATTTTGGCATAAAGCACAGCTTCTTTTAAGAGAAGAGGGATTTATAAATTTTACAGCCTACGAGAGTAAGACACCAGGCCATCTGCATCTTTATGTGCATAAAGGTCACACTACGCTAAATGAGGCTTGTCAGCTGGCAAACGTGCTCAACGCAAAGCTTTCACAGAAGTTGCCTAAAGAGTGGAGGATGTTTCCAAATATCGATATGCCAAAAGAATTTAACATACTAACTTTACCTTATAAGCTCTATCAAAAAGAGCGCGGGGCAAGTTGGTCAAAATATATGTAATTAAGGATAAAAAGTGGAAAACGATGAGTTAAAAGATATTCTTTTAGAAAGAGATGATGACGCAAGAGGATTGAAGCTAAAAAAACTTCTGATATTTATAGCGGCTCTTATTATACTTTTTTTGATTATTGTAGTGGCTATGAAGCTAGTAAATTCAAGCGATCCTTCACAAGCTCAAAATGAAGCTGATTCAAGACTAGTGCTTCCTCCAGTACCAGCTGAGCAGCCAGTAGATAGACAAGCTCCGATAGCTGATACAAATTCAGACAATAAAAAAGGCGATACACAGCTCTTTGAGCAAGTACCGATCGTACCTGAAAATAAGCAACAAGATGAATTTGAAGATATGATCAAAAAGCTAAAAGATAAAGAAAACAATAAGCCTGTTTCTAAAACTGAAGAGCCAAAAGAGATAGTTAAGCCTATCGAAAAGCCTACCGAAATACCAGCAAAAAAAGCTGAGACAAAGGTAGATACTTCAGTTAAAAAAGTCGAAAAAGTAGCAGCTACTGATAAAAAGAGTGAGGCAAAACCAGCCAAAACTGAAAATAAAATAGATAAAAAGATTGAAAAAAAGGTTGAAACTAAAGTAGAAAAAACGGATAAAAAAGCTGAAGTAGCTAAAAGTGAACCTGTTACAAAAGGCTCTTATGTTCAAGTATTTGTGACTAGTAAATTTAATCCAAATGCTGAATATATGAAGAAGATCGCTGCTAAGGGATATAGTTACAAGACTATAAAAGTTGGTGAGCTGACTAAAATTTTAGTTGGTCCAT
This sequence comes from Campylobacter concisus, assembly GCF_003048555.1. Taxonomy (GTDB): domain Bacteria; phylum Campylobacterota; class Campylobacteria; order Campylobacterales; family Campylobacteraceae; genus Campylobacter_A; species Campylobacter_A concisus_AO. Next base: position 27,677 of record NZ_PIRR01000009.1, read on the forward strand.
TTGATGAAAAAACGCTTCAAAAAGTAGTAGGCGATATTAGAAAAGATATCAATAAAGACGCTTTTATCTTTAGAGCAAAATGAAAACATTCGCAGTCTTTGGAGATCCAATAACTCACTCGGTATCTCCGAGGCTGCACAATAAAGCCATTGCAGACCTGGGCTTAAAAGCACTTTACGCAAGAGTCTTGCTAAAAGATGGCAGCGAATTAATCAATAAATTTAAATCCTTAAAATTAAACGGTGCAAACGTAACGCTTCCACATAAAGAGTGGGCTTTAAATTTAGCCGATGAAGCTTCAGATATAGCTCGCAAAATAGGCTCTGCAAATACGCTTGTGCTTAAAAATGACAAAATTTATGCATACAATACAGATGCGCCTGGGTTTTTAAAGGCAATAAAAAATTTTAAAGATGTAAAAAAAGCTATTGTTCTTGGAGCTGGCGGTACTGCAAATGCCATAACTTATGCATTAAAAGAACAAGGCGTTGATGTTTGCATACTAAATAGAAGCAAAGATAGGCTTGAGAAATTTAAAGATGAGTATAAATGTTTTAGCTGGGATAACTACGAAGAGCAAAAATTTGATCTAGTAATTAACTCGACCTCTGCTGGCTTAAAGGATGATTTTTTACCAGCACCTAAAGAAATTTTAAAAAGCATTTTTAAAGATGCTAGATTCGCATTTGATGTGATTTATGGTAAGCAAACACCATTTTTAGAAATGGCCATGCAAGATAATCTTAGTGTAAAAGATGGCGCCGATATGCTTTTATATCAAGCAGTTCTAGCACTAAATTTATTTTTTAACAATACACTTGATGAGTCAAAGATAGAGCGCTCAATGAGAGAAATTTTCTATCTATAATAGCCACCAGTGTTTATTTTTGTAAAAATTTATAGCTTGTAGAAAACATTTTGATTAAAATTTTTTTGACAGTAACTATAAAAAGCAGGGAAGGTCCCTGCTAAATTTTACTATTCGTTTGTTTTGATGTAAGCGTAGTCTGAAATTTTAGTCCATTCTCTTGCTTTTTTAAGGAAAGCTCTTTGAGACTCAACGATCTCTTTAAATAACGGATCTTTAGCACTCTCTTCATCAAGAAGCTCATTTGTAGCTTTTTTAAGAGCTGCGATTACTTCTGGTGGGAAAGATTTTACTTGGATGTCTGGATACTCGCTCTTCATTTTATCCCAGTACTCAACATTTGAATAAAATACTTTTGTATTTGCATCTCTTGCTACTTCGGCTGCAGCTGCTTCAAAGATCGCTTTTAGGTCATCTGGAAGTTTTTCGTATGATTTTTTATTAAAGAAAAACTGAGTTTCACCGTTTGGCTCTTGCCAGCCTGTGTAGTAGTATTTTGCCACTTTGTGAAAGCCAAGTGCCATATCATAAGCTGGGCTAACCCATTCGACTGAGTCAATCGTTCCCATCTCAAGAGCCATGTAAAGCTCACCAGTTGGGATAGTGTTAATGTTAGCGCCAAGTTTAGCGTAAATTTCACCACCAAAGCCCGGAATTCTTATCTTTAAGCCTTTGATATCATCTAATGATTTGATCTCTTTTTTAAACCAGCCACCCATTTGCATGCCGGTATTTCCAGCTCTAAAAATTTTGATATTGTATGGATCGTAAACTTTTGCCTCAAGCTCCTTACCACCGCCAAATTCATACCAAGCTGTTTGCTCGTCAGTATTCATCATAAATGGAGTTGCTGTAAAAAATATAGTTTTAGCATCTTTGCCTTTATAATAATAGCTACTTGTGTAGGTAATGTCGTATTGACCGCTTTTAGCAAAATCAAGCATCGCAAAAGGCGATTTATGCTTTGATGGATAATCAATCCTTAGCTCAAGTCTGCCATTACTCATCTTTTCAACTTTATCCTTTAGCTCTTTTGGCACATCACCAAGCACTGGCATAGTGCTCTCCCATGAACTAGCAAGCTTTAGCTTATAAACTTTATCATCTCCCATAGCAACGCAAGCAACAGCTGCTAAACCAAGAGATGCTAATAAAAATTTATTCATATCTTCTCCTTTGAAATTTTGCCTATTATACAAAAAATTACATTATTAAAATGTGTTATAATCGCAAAAATCAAATTTATGGGGCATAAAATGATAAAAAAGACGAAAATCGTAGCTACTTTGGGGCCAGCAAGTGATAATGAAGAGACAATGGAGGCGATGGTAAAAGCAGGTGTTAATGTCTTTCGTTTAAATTTTAGCCATGGGACACACGAATACCATAAATCAAACATTGACAAGATAAGAAATATCGAAAAAAAGCTAAATAAAAGAATAGGAATTTTACAAGATATCTGCGGCCCAAAGATCAGAGTTGGTAAGCTTAGTGAGCCATTTTATCTAAAAGCCGGCGATGAACTAAGCATTTACGCAGAGGATATCGTTGGTGAAAAAGTAGAAAAAGGAATTTATAAAGTAAGCCTAAATCAGCCTCAAATTTTGCCAATGCTAAAGGTTGGCGAGTATGTCTATCTCTATGATGGCTCTATAAGAGCAAAGGTCATTAGTGAAGGTAAAGAAATAGTAAAAACTATCATTGAAAATGATGGAATTTTAAACTCAAACAAAGGCGTAAATTTCCCAAATACAGCCCTTGGCATAGAGATCATCACACCAAAAGATAAAGAAGATATGAAATTTGGCGCAAAGCATGGCGTAAATTTTGTCGCCATTAGCTTCGTACAAGATGCAAATGACGTAATAAAGGCAAAAAATATCTTAAAAGAATTTGGCTCAAGAGCTGCCGTTTTATCTAAGATCGAGAAATTTGACGCAGTTGAAAATATAGACGACATCATCGCAAAGAGTGATGGTATCATGGTAGCTCGTGGCGATCTTGGCATAGAAGTGCCATTTTATAAGGTTCCAACTATCCAAAAGCTCATCATCAAAAAGGCAAATGCAGCAAGCAAGCCAGTCATTACAGCAACTCAAATGATGCTAAGCATGGCAGAGCATGAGACTGCCACAAGAGCGGAGATCAGCGACGTGGCAAATGCCGTGCTAGACGGTACTGATGCTGTTATGCTAAGCGAGGAGAGTGCGATCGGTAAAAACCCAGTCGCGGTCGTAGAGGCGATGAGTAAAACGATCATCCAAACTCAAAGCATCTATCCATATAATAAATTTGATGAGTTTGACTTTTTTGACGAGACTGATATGGTGGCAAGTAGCGCCGCATCTCTTGCTGTTCGCATAAAAGCAGATGCATTAATCTCAATCACTGGCTCAGGAAAATCGGCTATAAAATTAGCTAGAAACCGCACGAACATCGACATCATTGCAGTCGCTCACGATGAGCAAACAGCACACATGCTTACCCTTGCTTGGGGTGTTACGCCAGCACTTGTACTAGAAAAAACAAAGCTTAGCTCACTTTTGGCAAATGTCATGAAAAAGGCGTATGAAGAGGGATATGTCGAACACGACAAGACCTATCTTGTCACTGCCGGTCACCCTACGGGCGTTGAGGGTAGCACGAACCTTATACGTATCATCAGACGCGATCAGCTTGATTATTATTTGGAGCTTGCAACTGAGTAAATTTATACTCTCTTGCAAATTTTAAAATTTTGCTTGCTCGTAAGAATTGACTGCTAAGATTTGTCTTTACTTTTTGTTTAGCTCAAATTTTAGAGCCGAAATTACTCGCTCATGAAATTTTAAAATTTGCCTGATGCCTACCTAATATAACAAAGCAATTTTGCAAATTTTAAAATCTTGCTCGCTCGCCTTAGCAGATTACTAATTTTAGTCCGCACTTCGTTTAGCACTAAATTTAGAGCCGTGATATGCTCGATAATAAATTTTAAAATTTGCTGGAAATTTAATATAACGCATGCAGTGCGTTAGTACTGAGACATGCCACTTCTAACGTCGTCGGGGTTAGGGGATTGTTAAGGTGGAAGGGAGTGACTTCGTAATTCAAGCCTCTTCCCCCTTAACAAAAGAAACAAACATTTAAATTTGACTAGATTGCTTTGCAAATTTTAAAACTTTCATTCACTCGCAAGAATTGACTACTAAAATTTGGCTTCATTTACCGCTTAGCTCAAATTTTAGAGCTGAAATTACTCGCTTATGAAATTTTAAAATTTGTGTGAAATTTACTTGTAAAAATTAGGATATATAAAATTTATTTTGAAAGAATTTGTGACGTCAAATTTAACGTCACAAATCTAAATTTATTTTTTCTTTTTCTTCTTTGGCTCATCGCCTTTAAACCAGCTTTTTATCTTATCAAAGACACTTTCATCGGTATTTGATTTGCCTGATTCTATGCCAAAGCTAGCTTGAAGCTTATTTAAAAGCTCTTTTTGCTCATCGCTTAGTTTTTCAGGCGTTTGAATAGAAATTTGCGCTACAAGCCTACCTTTTTTACGCGAATTTACACTTTTTATACCTTCATTTTCAAAGATAAATTGCTGCTTGTCCTTTGCTCCAACAGGTAGTTTTAGCTCAGTTTCTCCTCGAAGCGTTGGAATTTTTATACTCTCGCCAAGTATAGCTTGCGTGAAAAAGACAGGAATTTCTAGATAAACATCGTCGTTGTGGCGAATGAAATGCTTGTCTTCTTTTACGTTTATGCTTACATAAAGATCGCCTTGAACGCCGTTTGTGCCGATATTGCCTTTACCAGCTACTCTCATTCTCATGCCGCTATCAACGCCTTCAGGGATGGTAATCTTTACAGTTTGTTGCTGGATTTTATAAGCTTTCGCGTTACAATCGGGGCATGGTTCGCTTATTACTTCACCGCTTCCATGGCAATATGGGCACTCTTGGACGATATTCATAAAGCCATTTCCGCGTGTTATCCTGCCACTTCCGCCACAGTGCTGGCAAGTCTTGCTCTTGCCATCTTTACTGCCGGTTGCATTGCATGTTGGGCAAGGCACTTTTTGATCAAATTTTATCTCTTTTTCACAACCAAAAATAGCTTCGTTAAATTCCAAATTTATAGGAATTTCAAGATCGGCTGAGTATTTTTCAGAGTATCTTTTTCTCTGTCTAGAACTACTTGCAAAACCGCCACCAAAAAATGAGTCAAAAATATCTGAAAGATCAAAATCGGCACTAAATCCGCCACCGCTACCAAATCGACCCTCAAGGCCTTCTTTGCCGTATCTGTCGTAAATAGAGCGTTTTTGCTCGTCGCTTAAAACTTGATAAGCCTCATTTATCTGTTTAAATTTTAGTTCAGCCTCTTTGTCACCAGAATTTCTATCTGGGTGATATTTTAAAGCAAGTCTTCTAAAGGCTTTTTTGATCTCATCTCCGCTTGCATTTCTTGAAATTTCAAGGATTTCGTAATAGTCAAATTCCACATTTTTCCTTGTTAATTAAGCTTATTTTAAATATGGGATTTTACCCAAAAAAGTTTAAATTTAAAAAAGAATTTACATTTTTGCCGTATAATCTCTACTATTTTTAATAAAAAGGATAATTCATGGTTAATGTTTTAATGATAGAAGACGATCCAGAATTTGCACAAATTTTATCTGAATATCTTGATAGTTTTAATATAAAAGTTACGAATTTTGAAGACCCTTATTTAGGACTTAGCGCTGGGATAAAAAACTATGATTTGCTAATACTTGATCTTACTTTGCCGGGTATTGATGGGCTTGAGGTTTGTAAAGAAATTCGCCAAAAATATGACATTCCTATCATCATAAGTTCAGCTAGAAGCGATATTAGCGATAAGGTCGTTGGACTTCAACTTGGTGCTGATGATTATTTGCCAAAACCATACGATCCAAAAGAGATGTACGCTCGTATCACAAGTCTTATAAGAAGATATAAAAAGACAAATGAAGTACAAGAAGAGGTCGTTGATAGCGCATTCAGGATCGATGATAAACGTCACGAAATTTACTTTAACAATGAGCCATTAGCTCTTACTCCAGCTGAGTATGAAATTTTAACTTATCTCATTAAGCAACACAGCTTTTCAGTATCACGCGAACAGCTAGTTTATAACTGCAAAAGCCTAAAAGATAAAGATTCAAAGAGCTTAGATGTTATTATTGGACGCCTTAGATCAAAAATCGGTGATAGCTCAAAAGCCCCAAAACATATATTTTCAGTAAGAGGCATAGGATATAAGCTTATCGGATGAAATATTCCATAACTACGAAGATAACTATTATCTTTGCCATAGCTTTCTCGCTGATGTGCTTGCTCTTTGTAACTTTTGCAAACATTCAGCAAGAGAGCGCTTTAGAAAAACTAAAGGATAGGCAAATAAGTGCGATGAACTACCTTGTCGCACTCTATGAACGCGGAAATCCCCCAAGAGATTTAGAGCATTATTTTAAAAATTTTTACTTAGAGTATGTTGGAAATAAAAATTTAGCCACTTCAATAGCTACAAACGGGACTGTTGTTTTTACACAGCATACACCTCTTGGAGTGGTGCAATCAGTTAATTACAAAGGCGATTTGTATTTGCTTATTAAAAACCCATCTTTTCAGCTGCTTCTTGAAAGTAACGATGCAAGACACGTAAATGATCCACTTTGGGTCGCGTTCTTAATAGTTTCAGCTCTTCTCATCTCACTTTATGTTTCTGTTCTTAGAAGTCTTTCGCCACTTAGAAGGCTTAGTAAAGACATCAGAAAATTTGCCAGTGGAAATATGGAAATGGCGATGACGGCTAGACTAAATGAAAACGAGCAAGACGAGATCGGACAGGTTGCGGTTGAGTTTGATAACGCCGTTTGCAAGATCAGAGAGCTCATCCGCTCAAGGCAGCTATTTTTGCGTGCGATTATGCATGAGCTAAAGACTCCTATTGGCAAGGGCAGGATCGTCTCTGAAATGGTCGCAAATGAGACTCAAAAGATGAGGCTTATCAATGTATTTGAGCGACTTGAGATGCTGATAAATGAATTTAGCAAGGTTGAGCAGCTCCTTTCTAAAAGCTACGCATTAAACTACCAAGAGTGCCATTTCTCGCTCATTTTAGAGCAAGTGCAAGATATGCTCATGCTTGATAAATTTGAAGAGCGAGTGAGCTGCGACATCAGAGATGACGTGATATTGAGAGTGGATTTTCAGCTTTTTAGTTTGGCGATTAAAAATTTGGTAGATAATGCCCTAAAATACGCAGAGGATAAAAAGGCTATTTTGATCTGCGATAGCGAATTTATAGTGGTTAAAAATTTAGGCAAAAAGCTAAATCACCCGATTGACTACTACAAACAAGCCTTTGTGCGTGGCGATAAGGTTAGTGCAGGAAGCGGCATGGGGCTTGGCCTTTATATCATTGAGCAAATTTGTCAGATGCAAAAATTTGAGCTTGTTTATGACTATGAAGACGGCTATCACGTCTTTAAAATTTTACTTAGATCAAAGGCAAGGCGAGCATGAAAAGAGGCTTAGAAAAATTTAACGAGCTAACTGAGTCTTTTGCAAAGCTCCCCGGTGTTGGTAAAAAATCAGCCGCAAGGTTTGCCTATTTTGTCTGCATGCAAGATAGCTTTGCAGGGCTAAGGCTCGCTCAAAATATCGAAGACGCGGTAAGATTTATCAAGCGCTGTGAGCGTTGTGGTGGGCTAAGCGAAAATGAAATTTGCGACATTTGCAGCGACGAGAGCAGAGACAGTGAGGTCATTTTGCTAGTTGAGAGCCCAAAAGATATTCTAGTCTTTGAGCAAAATGGCATCTACAACGGCCTTTACTTCGTACTTGACGAGATCGACGAGGATGCCATAGAGAGGCTGCGAAGCGCGATCAAACAAAATGGCTCAAAAGAGGTTGTTTTTGCCTTTACACCAGGGCTAAATTCAGACGCTCTTATGCTTTATGTCGAGGACAAGCTTGGCATGAGTGAAATTTCATTTAGCAAGATCGCTCAGGGCGTACCAACTGGTGTAAATTTAGAAAACGTCGATATGCTTTCACTTTTAAAAGCCTACGAAAGCCGTACAAAAGCCTAATTAAACTTTCTTTTAGTTATAATTTTGCCTAAATTTATAGAAATTTAGCCAAGGCACAACCGCTGCTAAATTTAAAGGATATAGGTTGATTTTACTCATAGATAATTACGATAGTTTTGTTTTTAATGTTGAGCAATATGTAAAAGAGCTTACAGATGAAGAGGTTAGATGCGTTAGAAATGACAAGATCACGCTTGACGAGATCAAAAAACTAAACCCAAGCAAGATCATTTTAAGCCCAGGGCCAAAACACCCAAAAGATAGCGGAATTTGTTTAGAAATTTTAAAGGCTGATCTTGGTGTACCGGTGCTTGGCATTTGCCTTGGACATCAAGCTATAGGGCTTAGTTTTGGCGCAAAGATAAAAAGACTAGATGACCCACTACACGGCAAAACCTCATTTATCGACGTGAAAAACAAAGAGCCACTTTTTGCAGGGCTACCTGATAGATTTGAAGTAATGCGTTACCATTCACTCTATGTCGATGAGCTCCCAGCTAGCTTAAGCGCTGATGCGGTGAGCGATGATGGCGTAGTTATGGCACTTAGCGTAAAAGATAAGCCGATCTTTGGTATCCAGTTTCACCCAGAGAGCTACTTCACACAATACGGCAAAAAGATCGTTGAAAATTTTGTAAATTACAAAGCAAAAGATGAGGTTAAAGAGCCAAAAATTCGCTCTCTTAAGCCATATCTTATCAAGCTTCAAGAGAATATCCCGCTTGACGATAGCGACTTTGAGCAAATTTGCGAGATAATAGCCAGCAAAGAGTACGAGATAGTGCAGCTTTCAGCCCTTTTAGTGCTAATTAGCGAAAAGAGCCTCTATCCAAAAAGCCTTGCTGCGCTTGCAAAAAATATCCTAAAATACTCGCAAACTTACCGCGACGATACGCCTATGATCGATCTTTGCGGCACTGGCGGCGATGGCTTTAAGACGATAAATATCTCAACTACGGTGGCATTTATCCTTGCAAGTCTTGGCATAAAGGTCGCAAAACACGGCAATAAGGCAGTTTCAAGCAAGTCAGGTAGCTCTGATGTGCTTGAAATTTTAGGCGTAAAAAGTGAAAAATCACTGGCAAAACAGCGTGAAAATTTAGCTAGTAAAAATTTAGCCTTTTTCCACGCTCCATTTTTCCATCCGCTAGTTGGTGAGGTGAGAGAAGTGCGCCAAAGACTTGGCATAAGGACCGTCTTTAACGTGCTTGGACCGCTTTTAAATCCAAATTTAAACCTTACAAATCAGCTAGTTGGCGTCTATCACAAACCAGTGCTAAAACTCTACGCCCAGACGCTTAAGATCCTTGGCAGAAAGCACGCTTTGGTCGTCCGTGGCGATGACGGACTTGATGAGATCACGCTTTGTAGTGAAACAAGCGTTGTGGAGCTAAAAAATGGAGAAATTTTTGAATACAGCATCACGCCAGAGCAGTTTGGCTTTAAAAGAGCGCTTCACAGCGACATCGAGGGCGGCATACCTGAAGAAAATGCCAAAACCTTGATCCGCACGCTAAAAGGCGAGGAGCAGGGGGCAAAATTTGACATCGTGGTCTTTAATGCGATGTTTGCGCTCTACGCGGCTGATGGCGCAAAGAGTCCAGATGAGGCTAAAAAAATGGTTTTAGAGGCGATAAATTCTGGCAAGGCGTATAAATTTTATGAAGAGTTTATAAAGGCACAAGTGTAATGGCACTAGTTAAAATTTGTGGCATCAAAACGCTAGATGAGGCGGGTGCGGTTTGCGCTTTGGATGTTGATTTTATCGGGCTAATATTTGCCAAAAGTAAAAGAAAAGTCGAGCTAAATTTAGCTAGGCAGATAGCTAAATTTGCTCACAGCAAGGGCAAAAAAGTAGTTGGTGTTTTTGCGGAGCAAAGTGAGTGCGAGATAATGGAAATTTGCCAGTTTGCTGGCCTTGACGTGGCTCAAGTGCATGGAGTTGTGAGTGAAAATTTAGGTGCAAATTTAAAAGATATAGGGCTTGAGATTTGGCAGGTTTTTAGCGTGAAAGATAGCTTGCCAGAGGTTGATTTTAAGCATTTTGACATGGCGCTTTTTGACTGCAAGGGCGAAAATGCCGGTGGAAATGGCACTAGCTTTGAGTGGGAAATTTTAAAAGAGGCTAAATTTAAATTTGGCATGGCTGGAGGCATAGGCGAGCACAACATAAAAGAGGCGCTCAAATTTAAGCCATATTTAGTCGATATCAACTCCAAAGTCGAGGACGAAAACGGCATAAAAGATGCGCAAAAGATAGAGAGAATTTTAAAGATCATAGGTGAGGTAGAAGATGAACAGTAAAGCATATTTTGGAAAATTTGGCGGGCAGTTCGTGCCTGAGACGGTGATGTTTGCCCTTGATGAGCTAGAAAATGCTTATGAGAGCATCGCAAAGACAAAAGAGTTTAAAGATGAGCTTGATGATCTGCTTAAAAACTACGTTGGCAGGCCTAGTCCGCTCTTTTTTGCAAAGCGCCTAAGCGAGCACTATGGACATGAAATTTACCTAAAAAGAGAGGATTTAAACCACACGGGCGCACACAAGATAAATAACGCTCTTGCTCAAGCACTGCTTGCTAAAAAAATGGGTAAAAGGAAAATTTTAGCTGAGACTGGAGCTGGTCAGCACGGTGTGGCAACAGCGACTGCAGCGGCACTTTTGGGCCTAGAGTGTGACGTATATATGGGTGCTACAGATGTTGCTAGACAGCAGCTAAATGCCTTTCGCATGCAGCTTCTTGGTGCAAAAGTGGTTAGCGTAGAAGATGGCTTAAAAACGCTAAAAGAGGCGACTACGGCGGCCATACAAGCGTGGGTAAATGAGATAGAGAGCGCGTTTTATGTCATCGGCTCAGCCGTTGGTCCGCACCCATATCCAAAGATCGTGCGTGACTTCCAAAGCATCATCGGCACAGAGGCCAAAGCTCAGCTTGCAGACTACGGCAAAAAGGCTGACTACGTCATCGCCTGCGTCGGCGGCGGCAGTAATGCTATTGGCATTTTTAGTGCGTTTTTGGACGATGAGAGCGTAAATTTAGTAGGTATCGAGGCTGGCGGACTTGGCATAGAGACGCCTTATCACGCAGCTACGCTTAGCAAAGGTAAAACCGGCATCATCCACGGCATGAAAACGACCGTGTTGCAAGATGAGTACGGTATGATCTCGCCAGTGCATAGCATTTCAGCAGGCCTAGACTACCCAGGCATCGGCCCAGAGCACGCCCACCTAAACGACATCAAAAGGGTAAAATATGAAGCTGTAACAGACGATGAATGCATAAATGCCTTGTATTTTTTAAGCAAGATGGAGGGTATCATCCCAGCCATCGAGAGCGCGCATGCACTGGCATATCTAGAAAAGCTTTGCCCAAAACTAGATAAAAAAAGCGTCATAGTCGTAAATGTCTCAGGCAGGGGCGATAAGGACATAAACACAGTTATCGGCTACGAAAAAGGAAAAATTTATGGATAAGGTTAGAAGCGCATTTAACGGCAAAAAGGCAAACATCGGCTACATCGTGGCTGGATATCCAAGCTTAGAAAAAACGAAGAAATTTTTAGAAAATTTAGATGAGAGCACGCTAGATCTAGTTGAGATCGGCATCCCTTACTCTGACCCGCTGGCTGATGGTAAACTCATAGCGCAAGCTAGCTTTGAGACGGTGCAAAATGGCGTAAATACAGACGTTGTCTTTGATATGCTTGAGAGTTGCAAGGCAAAAGTGACAAAGCCACTTGTTTTTCTAGTTTATTACAACATCATCTTTGCTTACGGCGTTGATAAATTTCTAAAAAGATCAGTTGAAGCTGGAGTTAGCGGCTTTATCGTGCCGGATCTGCCTTGTGAGGAGTGCGAGGAATTTGCTATAAAATGCAAAGAGCTAAATTTAAGCCTGATACCACTTATCAGCGTAACATCTGGGGGTAGGGCGGATGGAATTTTGAAATTTGGCTCAGGGTTTATTTACGCTCTTGGTGCGATTGGCGTTAGCGGTTCAAAAAGGGCTGATGAAGATAGGATAAAAAATTTGGTCCTAGAGCTTAAGAAAAAGAGCGATCTACCAGTAGCCGTAGGCTTTGGTATCAAAAATAAAGATGACGTTAATGAAGTAAAAAAGTATGCTGATGGAGCGATAATAGGCACGCAAATAGTTAAGCTTTGTGCCGAATTTAGCGGTGAAAAGCTAGTAAAAGAGATAGATAAACTCTTTTAAAATGCTTAATAAATTTATAGCTAATTTAGTAAAGCCAAAGTATAATTGAAAATGCATTTCAAGTCTTAAGGAAGAGATATGAGAAAAGTTATAGATGAAGCTACAAGCTATCTTTGCAAGGATACTTTAGGGCTAGATTTAGAAGCTGGTAAGAGCCTTGGCAAGGGATTTTACGGAGCTAGCATACCAGTCTATAAGGACAAGAGCGAGTATCATTTTTACCTATTTTTTAAAAAAGATACTTTGAAAATTTTCATGAATGCCTTTTTTGGTCACGAAGATGTTGATGGTGGCGATCTGGACGATCTTTGCAAAGAGATAGCTAATCAAATCATCGGCAAGGCTAAAAATCTGCTAAACGAAAAAGAGCCAAATGCTTATAAGCTTGGAACGCCTGAATTTTTAGGCGAAGTTGAAAATTTTGGCATCAAACTAAAAGAGAAATTTGTATATAAGATAAAAAATAGAACATTTCAAATAGGCTACGACATACAATGAACGACGAGAGTGCGATAGAGACGCTAGAACAGCTAGGGCTTTTTAAGAGCTATGATGAGCTTATGGATATAAGTGTTGATTTTATAGCTGAGCTAGGAACTACCACGGTTAGTATAAATGAGCTTTTGAAATTTGAAGCTGGCTCAGTCATAGACCTTGAAAAGCCAGCTGGTGAGAGTGTGGAGCTATATATAAATAATAGAATTTTTGGAAAAGGCGAAGTAATGGTTTATGAGAAAAATTTAGCCATCAGGATAAATGAAATTTTGGATTCAAAGTCAGTTATTCAGTACTTCAAAAAAGAACTTTTATGAAATTTATACTATTTTTCTTACTTTTTGCAACTCAAATTTTAGCTTCAAACCTATTAACTTACAATATCTATGAACGTGCTGATAGAGTTGATATTATGCTTAGCTTTGATGCACCTTATGAAGGAAATATCTTTCAAAAGCGCGAAAAAGACACAACATCTTTGATATTAAATTCGCTAAATTACGATCAAAGTGCTAGTAAAGACATAAACTCAAAGATTATTCAAGAGCTTGAGATAGAGCCAAAGCAAAACTCACTTGTCTTAAATTTGCGCTCAAATGATGCTATTATCGTAAATGCTTCAAAGACGACTGATAGTTTTGGACTCCGCATTCGTATAACTCTAAAAAATACAAAACCTCAAATACAAAATATGCCTCAAGCTAGTGCAAAAATAGAGACACCTAGCACTCCAAAGATAGATGAAGAGCCTATGTTAAATATAGACTCAAGGTATTTTATAGTTTTAAGTGTGCTTATTGCGCTTCTTGTATTTTTATATGTATTTAAAAGATATATTACGTCAAAGAGTAATGATTTTAGCGGATTTAAAGCACCTAGAAATCAGTCTCAAAATGATACAAAATCAATGAACTGGCTACTTAAAAATCAAAATAGTAACGTCAATATAATATATGAAAAGTATCTTGATCGCACGAATAAGCTAATGCTATTAAGCTATGAAAATAGGCGTTATTTGGTGATAGTTGGTAGCTCAAATGTAATGCTTGATAGCTTTGGTGAAGACAAGATACAAAATGAGCAGGATTTTGCTATATTTTTTGAAGAAAACAAGAAAAAACTAAGCTCATTTTTAGAAGAGCGAAAAAATAGTTTAAGTAACTATAAAGATAAGATGAGCGGAGAATTTTAGTAGTTTTAGCTAAAATTCTCATCCAATAATTAGGTCTTATTCTGAGTAAATTTTTAACCTTGTATGCTTAAAATTTTTATACGTTAAAGCTAGTTTCAAAATTTATACAAACGAAATAGCAAAAATTTCAGGTTTTGTGATCTTTTTTATCTCTTCTTTTGCCATAGCAAATTCTTTTGCACCTTCTATTTTTAGCGTATGCCCACTAAATTCGAAGTTTAAATTTAGCCTTTCACAGGTTAGATCAAGTGCCTTTGCTAGTGAGAGTATAAAACTCAGCCATCTTATACACTCGGCTTTTGGAAGTAAATTTTTATACCGCTCAAATTCATATATATTTTTCTTTCCGTTTGTACCAATTACTACTGCAATCAATGCTTTTTGTTCATGCGAAAAGCCATAATTTAAGGCATTTAGGACTATATAGGCTGAGTTTTTATGATCGCCATAAAAGCCAATCTCTTGACCGACATTGTGAAGTTTTGCAGCAACTAAAAGCACTTCAAGATAGTTATCACTTAGACCATGAAGCTTTTTTAATACAATAAATATATCTTTTGCATATCTTGTGACCGATTTATTGCATGATAATATAAAACGATCTTGCAAACTTTTGATACTTGGATTAAAATTTTGCGGAAATTTAAGGCTAGGGCGTAAAAAATCTTTCAAGAACACTCCCTCTCTTACGCCAACCCCACTTGTTATAATATTTTTGGCATTTAGAGCTTTGGCGAGGGCCAAAAAGATATGTGCACCCTCTCTAATGGTATCGTATCTATCTTTTTTAATAGGAAATTTATTTAGCTCAAGCACGCTAACATTTGCGATGCTCTCGATGTAGGCTTGCTCGTCGCTAAGCTTGTAGCAAAAGCCATGCAGTGATGAGAGTGGATATAAATTTTTGCTCATTATGGCAGATGATATCGCTCTAAGAGAGCCACCAATAGCGATTATATTTTGGCATTTAAATCGCTCATCTATCTGTTTTGTAACTTGTTCTAAAAATTTTGGCAATTTATTTAAGTTTTTTTTATCAAAAAAAAGCTCTTTTAATCTAACTGTGCCAATGTCAAGTGAGAGCGTATCTATTATTTTGCCTTTGCTTATTCTGGCAAGTTCAGTTGATCCGCCACCGATATCGATAGTGACGCATTCATCGATATTATGGAGTAAATTTTTGGCTGCGATCGCACCAAAAGTAGCCTCTTCTTTGCCGTCTATGACTTTTAAATTTATACCAAGTTTTTTTCTTAAAAGAGAGATCAGAACATTTGCGTTTGGAGCGTCCCTAAGCGCTGAAGTACCAACACATAAGACTTTATTGCATTTGTAGCTTTTTATGATATTTGAAAATTCGCTAAAAGCCTTTAGTGCTTTTTTCATTGAGCTTTCGGATATTTCATTGTTTGAACCATATCCACCTTCGCCTAGACGCACTTTTGTTTTATATTCAGCTAGTATAAAAAACGCTAAGCGTGACGTTCTCTCAAATATCGCCATTCGCATAGAATTTGAGCCAAGGTCGATTACTGCGGTTCTCTTTGCCATTTTTATCCTTTTATATTTAAAACTAGGCTTGCGACTGCACCGCTTCTATCGTTTCTATTTTCAATGTCTACTTCGCCACCAAGAGCCTGCGCCGCACCTTTAGCTAGAAATAACCCAAGCCCAGCACCACCTTTGTCGCCGTATCTTTTAAATGGAGCAAATAAATCTTTACTCTCATCTATGCCTATTCCCTCATCTATTACTTCGATGATAAATTTATTTTTTATAAGCTTAGAGCTAATCGTAATGGTGCTATTTTTTGGTGAAAATTTAATAGCATTTTGAACAAAATTTTGCACAATGTGAGTTAGCAAGCTAGTTTGTATTTTTAGATTTAAAATTTCTGGCTTTAGGTCCAGTTTTATATTTTTTTCATCATTTTTCGCAAGTATCTCATAGTTTTTCGTAAGTTTTTTTAAAAATCCTATAACATCGGTATTTACTGGCTCTTCAAACTGAGCTCCTTCTTGACGGCCGATCTCAAGCACAGAACTTATCATTGCGTTCATGCCGTTTATAGCTTCATTGTTTGATTTTAGAGCCTCGATATATTTTTCGCTCTCGCGTGGCTTTAAAAGTGTAACTTCATTTTTTGTTTTCATTACAGCCAGCGGTGTTTTTAGCTCATGTGCCACGCCTACAAAAAGTTCTTTTTGGTATAAGACAAATGTTTGGATGCGAGAGATTAGCCTATTTATGCTTTGTCCAAGTGGTAAAAACTCATCTGGTAGACTTTTTATATCGATCTCATGAAGAAATTTTTCGTCTAAATTTGTAAGTTTGTGACTCAAAATTTTTATAGGTATTAAAAGCATTCTTGATAAAAATAGTGCATAAAAAAGTACCAAAAGTATCGCTGATACATTTACGATTATAATATCTATAAAAATTTCTTCTACTATATGAGCTTGAAGTGTAGTATCTTTTTCTAGGCTTAAATAACTGCTTTCATCAAGTTTTGTTATTAAAAAAGTTTTACTCTGATCCTTTGATTTTCGTGTTACGATATATGTTTCTCTATCTTGTGGCTCGTCTGTTTTTATCGTTGCTAGAGTTTTATTTGGATTTTCTATCGTAAATGTTTTTGAATTTAAAGGATTGAAATTCTGAGGATTTTTTTTATAAGCTTCTGCTTGATAGTTTAGCTCATTAACTACACTTTGAAAAACGGTAACCCTTATATAGTGATAAAGCATTACCGAAATAACTACAATTAGCATCATAGCACCAGATGCTAATTGTAGTATAAATCTATTCCTTAGGCTTTTTTGGGAAAACAAAATCTATATCCGCGTCTTCTAACAGTTTCAATTGTTGAAATATTTAGTGGTTTATCCATTTTTTGGCGGATTTGGTTGATAGCGACTTCAATAACGTTTGGAGTGACAAGCTCTGGCTCTTCCCAGATAGCATCAAGTAGTTGCTCTTTAGATACGATCTGATCTGAGTGTCTTGCAAGATGAGTTAAGACTTCAAAAGGTTTGCCCTTAAGCTCAATATCACGACCTAAATATGTGATCTTCTCCTCATCTGGATTGATGATGAGCTCATCGATTTTTATAATATTTGTGCCGCCAAAGCGTAGCCTTGCTTCAAGTCTAGCTACTAAGATATCAAAATCAAATGGTTTTTTGATATAGTCATCAGCACCAGCTCTAAGTGCTTTTATTTCGCTTTCTTTGTCATCTTTTGCAGAAAGAACTACAACTGAAGTGCGTGGAGATT
The DNA here is from genome assembly GCF_003048555.1 of Campylobacter concisus. Lineage (GTDB taxonomy): Bacteria > Campylobacterota > Campylobacteria > Campylobacterales > Campylobacteraceae > Campylobacter_A > Campylobacter_A concisus_AO. Next base: position 44,833 of record NZ_PIRR01000009.1, read on the forward strand.
TATGTTTGATGATATTTATAAGATCTATGCCATCGCCATCTTGGAGCATCCAATCAGTCAAAACTAGATCGTAATTTCTGATCCCTATATAGTATTCAGCATCTTTAAAATTTTCAGAGCTATCAGTTTGATAGCCAAACTCCTGCAAGCCCTCAGCAATCGTCTTATTTAGCGTCACTTCATCTTCAACTATTAAAATACGCATTTTGCTTCCTTAAACTAAAATTTATGGGCGATTGTATCATAAATTAAGCAATATTTCAAGATAGTTTAATAAATTTTTAAAAAATAGTGTTTATTTTTGCTCCAACAACTGCATTTGGTAAAATTTCAGTTTTTAAAATTTCCATTTTAAGGCCAGTGAGTGAGCTAAATTTCTCTTTTAACGCTTTGCTGGTTTCTTCAAGAGACTCTTCAACGCTTTGGAACTGTCTTTCATTATAAAAATTTTTAACAAAGTCAATAATTAAAACATAATCAATAAAACTAGTTGAGCAAATTTCTAGATTCATTTGCACCTCTTGCTTAGCGACTCGCTCAAAATCAAGCATTCCGATGATCGTTTCAAATTTATAATCTTTAATGATCGTCGTCATCTCGCTTTTCATACGACTTTTTTCTCCTTACCGGATATTAAACGAACGATATTTGGTATGTGTTTATAAACCACCAAAAATGCGATGATTAGTATCGGAGCGTGTGTGTAAATTTCATCTAACTCTGGGTGGATTATAAAGCTTGACGCTATGAGAGCTATCAACGCGCAAAGTGAAGCAAGAGAGCTAATTTTTAAAAATTTACCGACCACAAACCAGACAGCTAGAGCAATAATGATCTCAACTGGCAAGAAAAAAGCGATCACTCCAGCTCCAGTTGCGACTCCTTTGCCACCCTGAAATCCTAAGAATATTGAAAAGCAATGTCCGGCCACGCTTAAAACTGCTATCATCCAAAGCACGCTTTGGCTTGCACCAAGAGAAGAGGCGACCATTAGTGGTAAAACGCCTTTTAACACGTCACAAACTATCGTTAAAATGGCTAGTTTCTTGGCTAGTTTTGGATCTTTTTGTTTTAAAACTCTTAAAACATTTGTTGCACCGATACTCTTGCTACCTTCATTTTTTATATCAACATGCCCAAAAATTTTTGCAAGAATAAGGCCAGACGGAATGCTTCCAAGTAAATAACTAACGGCATAAAGTATTAAATTTTGCATATTTTACCTTTTAAATTTAACAGAAATGATAGTAAAAAAATACTAATTATTTTATAAATCATCTCCACAAAAGTACGACTTTCTCGTCATAGATATCGCTTTTCTTTGGTGAAATTTGCGTTTCGTTTATCGTGATGTTTTTAACATCATTTGCTTCTTTTAACGCATCGCACTCTTGTGCAAATTTCTCTTCGAGCTCGCTTATGGCTAAGCTTATATCATTTACGCTTTGCTCACTAAGCTTTACATCACTTCGCTCTTTTAAGACTCTATTTGCACTTCTTGCACTCGATGCGATTTTACCCGCATTTTGACGAGATAAAAGCTTGTTGCCAAATATCGCTCCAAGTATGCTAGCGCCTATATTTATGGCAGCATCAAGCCCACTTGTGGTCATCTCTTTTTGCTCTTTATCAAGCTTTGCTAGAGCCTTGTTTAGCTTGTCTTGTAGGCTTTTTCGCTCTTTTTCAAATTTTGCTGTGAGTTTTGCGGTTTGTTCTTCTAAAATTTCATTGCACTTATCTTGAAGCCTAATATAAAACTGCTCCTTTGTTTCATTGTTTTTTGAATAAATTCTCAATGCTTCAAAGGTGTTAAATTTGAAATTTCTATACAGATACTCTTTAAAATCTTTTTGGATATTGTCAAAATTTTTAGCTTTTAAAATAAAATTTGGCACAGCTGCAAAGCTTGCACCGCTTGGCTCATTTTCGCTTGTTTCAACGTGCATGCCTTCGCCAGCCTCATCCCAGTTTGGCTCATTGTCATTTTCGTTTAGTTCATAAAGATAGCTTACTTCATAAACGCTATCGATACCTTTTTTGGTGTCATAAATTCTCACCTTCGCACTTGCCAGTAGGTTTGGTGTAAGGGTTTTTGAGTTAGTATAAAGTTGCGTGATCTCATTTGAAATGATAGGCTTTATGCTAAATTTCATCTCGCTTTTATCTACGCCTTGGCTGCTTAAATTTTCTTTTTTATCTTTCATCAAATTTGAAATTTGTTCGCGGCTAAGCGGACCTTTTAGATAGCTAAGTGCCCAGCGCGTGGAGATGACGTTTAAGCCATCTTCGTTTATATTTTTAAGTAAGAAATTTCTTTTGGCTAAATTTGATATGAGATTTTCAAGTGAAGCTTTGTCTAAGCTTGAGCCTGCGATGCCGCTTAGCCCGTCGATCACGCGTGCTTTATCCTGCGCTGTTTGGAGGCGACCGATGAACCAAGTGCCGATGTTGCTTAGACCTTTATAGTCAAGATCGACTGGGTTTTGCGTGCTTAATACGCAGCCTAAACCAAATGCACGGGCTTGTTTTAAGAGCGTGAGCATAGGCGTTTTTGATGGAGGGTTTGCGTTTGGCGGGAAAAAGCCAAAAATTTCATCCATATAAAGGATCGCTCTAAGTGAGCTTGTGCCCTCAGTACCGCGCATCCATGCGATGATCTCATTTAGTAAAAGGGTGACAAAAAACATCCTCTCAGCGTCATTTAGGTGTGAGATTGTAAAGATATTGCACTTTGCTTTGCCGTTTTCATCAAATAGCATCTTTGAAATTTCTAGTCTAACGCCTTGCGTCCAGCCTTTAAAGCTTGGGCTTGCGATGAGAGCGTTTATCTTCATGGCAAGCTTTAGGCGCTCACTGCTTGGATAGAAGGTATCCACGTCAAAGACACCTATCTTTTTAAAAGGTGGATTTGCGATGAAATTTATAAGCTCTTCGATGCTGACATCTTTTTGTTCTTTAAATTTAGTCTCAAATATGGTTGAGATGAGAAGCTGTTCTTTTGAGTTCATATCCTCAGAATTTATACCAATAAGAGATAATACCGAGGCCGCAAGCGAATTTATATAGTTGCTAAAAATTTCTTCATCAGTGATATTTGGGCAGGCAAAGTCACTAAGTAGCGCTACGCCTATGCCAGCTGAGCTTTTTGGTGTGTAGATGTTAAAGCTAGCGCTCTCTTTTAAAATTTTTACTCGCTCAAGATCTTGAAAGCTTGACTCTATGCCGTTTCTCCAAAGCTCGGCTTGAGCAGCGGCAAATTCTTCTACACTTTGACCTTTGTTGGCCGCTTCTGCTTCATCTATGTATGGTAAAAAATCCTCCGACCTCATCTGCGGAAAGGTTAGAGTTAAATTTGTGATGTCGCCCTTTGGATCGATGATGATAGAAGGGATATTGTCTATGCAGGCCTCTTCTAAAAGTGTGATACCAAGGCCTGTTTTGCCGCTACCTGTCATACCGATGATGGCTGCGTGGGTGGTTAGATCCTTATTTTTATAAAAAAATGGCTCTTTATCTTTTAGTCCGATATAAAAAAGTTTTAAATTTTCTTGTATTGTTTTCACTGATTGCCTTATTCGTATAAATTTATACGTGAGCGAAGCTCGTCAAGCGTCTCTTTTATGCGCTTTTGCGTAAAATCTTTTATAGTTTCATCATCATCGATAAGCTTCATGCAGTATCTAATGTAGCCTTTATATGCCAGCTCTGTAACAAGTCTTAGCTTTAAAGTCACGTTTTTTACTTTATCTGGCGCGATTGAGATATCAAAGGTCGCTTCTAGCTCTTCTCCATCTTGAAAATTTGTAGTTTGCGGGCTTAATACACTTATGCCGCCTTCAGAAACATCATAAAGGCTACCTTCGATCTTGTCTTGCTTGCCTTTGATAATAGTTTTGGTGAAACGATTTGGCAAGATACGTTGGAATTTTCTTTTATATGCGTACATCGTCGTATTTCGTAAGAAATTTGAAAGAGTGACGCCTTTATTAACTATATTGTAATTAACAATATCAGCACATAATGGCTTTGAGAAAAAGCTATTTGGCAAAATAAAACCTTTGCCGTCTTGTTTCATAGCTAAAATTTGCATCATGTCCACGCGAAAAACGACACTATCTTCTTTAACTTCTAAAATTTCAGCCTCATATTTTATATTTAGTCCGTCATATAAATTTAAAAGCTCAGGCCTTACCTTGGCTTTTTTCATACGAGTGAATGTATTGATCGGATCTTCATAAAAAAATGTTCCGGTTTCGATCATGTCTTTTACATTTGTTTCTTGCTGGTCTTTGGTACCACATAAAATTTCTTTGATTCTTGAAACGGCATTTACGAAATAGCCTACGAAGGTACTGTTGTCGCAAGAGTGACTAAAATTTAAGGTCAAATTTAAAAGTAGAAAATTGATTAATTCATCTCTTGCATTTGATTTTGGTATTAGATTATTTAAATCATCTTGTAGCTGCGTAGCATTTGGCTTTTGAATAAGCAGTGTATCAAAGATGTTTTCAAGACAAATTTTTACCTGATCGTGCGGCACGATAAATGTTAGCTGTCTACAAAATTTGATACCATCGTCGATAAATTTATCTCTTAATTTAAGTATGCTATCTTCGCAATTTATTACAAGCTCTTGCCTGCCTTTAAAATCCATGTAGTCTCCGGAATGTTATTGATTAAAGCCAAGGCTATGATATAAAAAGTTATATTAAAAAAGTATTTAAATTTATTTGGAGGAGAAATTTCTAGGTAAAGATACCTAGAAATTTCTATTAATTATAGTTTGCCTTCGTTGTGTGAAAGGTAGTCGGCAACACCTTCAGTGCTTGGTTTCATACCAGCATCACCTTTATTCCAACCAGCTGGGCAAACTTCGCCGTGCTCGTTTGTAAATAGCATAGTATCAACCATTCTTATCATCTCATCGATATTTCTGCCAAGTGGAAGATCGTTTATAACTGCGTGGCGAACAGTGCCGTCTTTATCTAGCAAGAAACTACCGCGAAGCGCTACACCAGCATCTTCTAGAAGTACGTCAAATCCGCGAGCGATTGATTTTGTCATATCAGCTACGATAGGAAAGCGAACTTTGCCAATACCGCCTTTGTTTACTGGAGTTTCTTTCCATGCAAAATGTGAAAATTGGTTGTCGCATGAAACTGCGATAACTTCGATACCACGTGACTTAAACTCGTCATATCTTTTATCAAATGCGATAATTTCGCTTGGGCAAACAAAAGTAAAATCCATTGGATAGAAAAATACAACTGCGCCTTTCTCGCCAATATTTTTATAAAGATTAAAATCATTTACAATTTGATTGTTTCCTAAAACTGCTGCAGCTGTAAAATCAGGTGCTTTTTTTGTTACTAACATTTGTTCTCCTTAATAATAAATTTTATTGATTGCGAAATTATATC